>CAYMLC010000075.1:0-7394 GCA_964390765.1 uncultured Nitrospirales bacterium | reverse complement strand
ACTCGAAGCGGCTGGTCACAACCTGCCCGAGAGCGCCCTGCCGCGGGCCGAGACCAACACGCGCTAGCCGCCCGCGTCTGCTGGAATGCGCTGCGGCGTAGCGCCGGTTTCGTCTACGCGATGGCGCAAGCACCCTTACTCCAGACGACGCCGGACGGCCTGCACTGTGCGGCGGGCGGTTTTTATGTGGACCCGTGGCGGCCGGTGCCGCGCGCGGTGGTCACGCATGCCCACGCCGACCATGCACGCTGGGGCTGCGGCCAGTACCTCGTCGCGGCGGCGGGCGAGCCGGTCTTCCGCACGCGCCTCGGTGAGAAGGCCAACATCGAGCCGGTGCCCTATGGCGAGGCGCGCGACATCAACGGCGTTCGGGTGAGCCTCCATCCGGCCGGCCACATCCTGGGCAGTGCGCAGGTGCGCCTGGAATATCGTGGCGAGGTGTGGGTCGTGAGCGGCGATTACAAGACCACGCCCGACCCGACGTGCATGCCCTATGAGCCGGTGCGCTGCCACACCTTCGTGACGGAGTCGACCTTCGGCCTGCCCATCTACCGGTGGCGGCCGCAGACAGCCATCTTCGAAGAGGTCAACGCGTGGTGGCGGGCCAATGCAGAGGCGGGGCGTGCTTCGCTGTTGCTGGGGTACGCGCTGGGCAAGGCACAGCGGCTGCTCGCCGGCATCGACGCAAGTATCGGCCCCATCTACACGCATGGCGCGGTACAGAAGCTGAACGACGCGTACCGCGCGGCTGGCATCGCGCTGCCCGAGACCACCTATGCCGGCGTGGCGGAGCGCAAAGACTGGGGCGGGTGCCTTATCGTGGCGCCGCCGGGCGCACAGGGTACCCCCTGGGTACGCCGCTTCGGCGAGGTGTCCGACGGCATCGCTTCGGGCTGGATGACGCTGCGCGGCACACGGCGCCGGCGTGCCGCGGATCGTGGTTTTGTCCTGAGCGACCACGTGGATTGGCTGAGCCTGCTCGACGCGGTCGCTGCCACGGGCGCAGAGCGCGTGCTGGTGACGCACGGCTACACAGCGCAAGTGGTGCGCTATCTGCGCGCGCGCGGGCTGGACGCCGCGGCGCTCGAGACGGCCTATGTGGGGGAAGCGTCCGACGGCAGCGGCGACCCGGACTGGGAGGCGCCGGCGGCGTGAAGCGCTTTACCGAACTCTACACCCAGTTGGACGAGACGACGAAGACCAACCGCAAGGTGGCCGCGCTGGTGGCGTACTTCAGCGCATGCAGCCCGGAAGACGGCTCGTGGGCGGTCTATTTCTTGAGCGGCCGGCGCATCAAGCGGCTCATCAAGGCGAATGACCTGCGGGCGTGGGCGGCCGAGCACGCGGGCGTCGAGGACTGGCTGTTCGAGGAATGCTACGAAGCCGTGGGCGACCGGGCCGAGACGGTGGCGCTGCTGCTGCCGCGCGTCGAGACGCCGCAGGATTTTGCCTTTCATCAGGTCGTCGAAGCGCATCTGCTGCCCCTGCGCGACCTGGCGCCCGAGGCCCAGCGCACGGCCCTGTGCGCGATGTGGGACGCCCTTGAGACGCGGCAGCGCTTTGTCTGGAACAAGCTCATCACGGGTGCGTTTCGCGTGGGCGTCTCGCAGCGCATGGTCACGCGTGCGCTGGCCGAGGTAACCGGCGTACCGCAGCCCGTGGTGGCGCACCGGCTGATGGGGCACTGGTCGCCCACGCCCGAGTTCTTTCGCTGGCTCTTCGATGCCGACACGCAGGACGCCGACCGCAGCCGCCCCTATCCCTTCTTCCTGGCGCATCCATGGGAAGACGACATCGAGAAACTGGGCGACGCGCAGGACTGGCAGGCGGAGTGGAAGTGGGATGGCATCCGCGCGCAATACATCCGGCGCGACGGCCGCAGCTACCTGTGGACGCGCGGTGAGGAACTGGTGACCGAGCGCTATCCGGAACTCGAGGCGGTGGGTGAAGCTTTGCCAGAGGGCACTGTTATCGACGGGGAACTGCTCCCGTGGCGTGAAGGCCAAGTGCTGCCCTTTGCCCAGATGCAACGGCGCATCGGACGCAAGACAATTGGCAAGAAGCTGCTGCGCGAAGTGCCCGTGGTGCTGATGGCGTACGACCTGGTCGAGTGGCAGGGCGAAGACATTCGCACGCGGCCCTTGCGCGCGCGGCGCGCCCTGCTGGAGGAGGCCGTCGCGCAGGCCGGGCTGCCCGACCGGCTGCGCGTCTCGCCCCTGGTCGAGGCCGAGAGCTGGCCCGCCTACGCGAAGCGCCGGGAAGAAAGCCGCGAGCGGCTGGTCGAAGGGCTGATGCTCAAGCGCAAGGACGCGCCCTATCGCGTGGGGCGCACGCGAGGCGACTGGTGGAAGTGGAAGGTGGAGCCCTACACCATCGACGCGGTGCTCGTCTACGCGCAGCGCGGCCACGGCCGGCGCGCCAGTCTCTACACGGACTACACCTTCGCGGTCTGGCAAGAAGACAACCTGGTGCCCTTCGCCAAGGCCTACAGCGGATTGACCGACGACGAGATGCGCAAGGTCGACCGCTTTGTGCGGCAGAACACGGTGGAGAAGTTTGGCCCGGTGCGCTCGGTCAAGCCGCAGCTGGTCTTCGAGCTGGGCTTCGAGGCGATTCAGCGCAGCACGCGCCACAAGTCCGGCATTGCGGTGCGCTTTCCACGCATGCTGCGCTGGCGCACGGACAAGCAGCCCGGCGACGCCGACACGCTGGATACCATTCAGTCGTTGCTGCCGGAGCGTGCATAGCCCATGGCCGTTGCGCGCACACTCGGCATCGACCCGCAGGCCCCACCTCGCACACGCATCGAGCAATGGTTTCGGGCGTGTGGCTGGCACCCCTTCGACTTTCAGCGTGCCGTGTGGGACGCGTACCGCGCGGGCGAGAGCGGACTCATCCACGCGCCGACCGGCACCGGCAAGACGCTCGCTGCGTGGCTGGGCCCGGTAGAGGAAGCGCTGGCGCATACGCCGCCCGGCGCCAAGGCACCGCCGCTCCAGGTGCTGTGGATTACGCCGTTGCGCGCACTGGCCGCCGATACGAAAGGCAGTCTGCGCGAGACGCTCGACGTATTCGGACTGCCGTGGACGCTCGAGCGGCGCACGGGCGACGTGGCGCAGAAGGTGCGCAACCGCCAGCGCAAGCGGCTGCCCAGCGCGCTGGTCACCACGCCGGAGAGTCTGTCGCTGCTGCTGTCGCGGGCCGATGCACACGAACACTTCAGGCACCTGCAGTGCGTAGTGGTTGACGAGTGGCACGAGTTGATGGGCAGCAAGCGCGGCGTGCAGACGGAATTGTGCCTGGCGCGGCTGCGGCGCTGGCGGCCGGCGCTCCGCACGTGGGGCGTGAGCGCGACCATCGGCAACCTGGACGAGGCACGCGACATTCTGCTGGGGCCGGGCCGGCCGGGCCGCATCGTGCAGGGGCGCATCGCGAAGCAGACCGTGGTCGACACACTGCGCCCGGCTTCACTCGACCGCTTCCCCTGGGCCGGCCACCTGGGCCTGAAGATGCTGCCACAAGTACTCGCTGCCATCGAAGAAGGCGAGACCTGCCTGCTCTTCACCAATACGCGCAGCCAGACCGAGAGCTGGTACCAGGCGCTGCTGGATGCGCGGCCCGACTGGGCCGGCCTCATTGCTGTGCACCACGGCTCGCTCGACCGCGAGGTGCGCGACTGGGTCGAGGGCGCCCTGGCCGCTGGGCGGCTGCGTTGCGTGGTGTGCACCAGCAGCCTCGACCTCGGCATCGATTTTCACCCGGTCGACCGCGTGATACAGGTGGGCAGCCCCAAGGGCGTGGCCCGGCTATTGCAGCGCGCTGGCCGCAGTGGCCACCAGCCCAAGGGCATCAGCCGCGTGACGGGCGTACCTACGAACGCGTTTGAACTGGTCGAATTCGCCGCCGCACGCGACGAGGCCCAGCGCGGCAACATCGAAGATCGCGTGGCGGCACGCAACGCGTTCGACCTGCTGGCGCAACACGCGGTGACGGTGGCACTCGGTGGGGGCTTTGCGCCCGATGAGCTCTACGAGGAAGTGCGTACGACGCACGCTTACCAGGACCTGACGCGTGAGCAGTGGGGCTGGGTGCTCGACTTCCTCGAGCACGGCGGCGCCACGCTGACGGCGTATCCCGAATACCAGCGCGTGGTGCAACGGGACGGCCGCTATCAGGTGGAGAGCAAGACCGTGGCGCGGCGGCACCGCATGGGGATCGGCACCATCAGCGGCGACGCGACGCTGACCTGTTGCTACGTGAGCGGCGGGCGTCTGGGTACGATCGAGGAGTCTTTCGCGTCGCGCCTGCAACCGGGCGACCGTTTCATCTTTGCCGGGCGCGTACTCGAGTTCGTCCGCATCAAGGACATGAAGGTGCAGGTCCGCAAGGCAAAGGGCCACGGTGCTTCGGTACCGCGTTGGATGGGGGGGCGCATGCCGCTGAGCACGCGGCTCTCGGCGGCGGTGCGGCGCAAGCTGACCGAGGCCGCGGAGGGGCGCACGGCCGACCCCGAGATGCAGTGCGTGCAGCCCGTGCTCGAGGTGCAGGCCGCGTGGTCGCGCATTCCCCGCGCGGACGAATTGCTCGTCGAACGCTTCAAGGACCGTGCGGGCCACCACCTCCTCTTCTATCCCTTCGAAGGACGGCTCGTGCACGAGGGGCTTTCGGCGCTGTTTGCCTACCGCCTCGCGCAACAGGCGCCCATCACCTTCTCGTTCGCCTGCAACGACTATGGCTTCGAGTTGTTGTCGGCGGAACCTGCGCCGCTCGACGCGGCCATTAGCGCGGGCCTATTGTCCGCCGACGGTTTGCTCGACGACATCGCGGCCAGCATGAACACGAGCGAGATGGCGCGCCGCAAGTTTCGCGAGATCGCGCGCGTGGCCGGGCTGGTCTTTACGGGCTACCCCGGTGCGCGCAAGACCGAGCGCCAGGTGCAGGTATCGAGTGGGCTGTTGTTCGACGTGTTCCGGAAGTACGACCCCGAGAACCTGCTGTTGTGCCAGGCCGAGCGCGAAGTGCTCGAGGAATCGCTCGAGCAGACGCGCCTCGCCCAGACGCTGGAACGGTTGAGCCGCGCCACGCTGCACATCACCGAGCCGCCCCACCCCACGCCACTCGCCTTCCCGCTGCTCGTCGACCGCATCCGCGAGAAGCTGAGCAGCGAGAAGCTGGCCGACCGTATCCAGAAGATGCAGGCCCAACTGGAACGCGCGGCGAGCAAGACCGTCGGCCGGCCCGCGGAGGCGACGCGTGCACGCGCTTGAACTGGCCGGGGCGGCGGTTTCGCTCCTCCCCCAGCGCGCGGTGCACTGGCCCGCGCGCGCCACGCTGTTCATCGCCGACCCGCATTTCGGCAAGGCGGCGACGATGCGCGCGCAGTCGGTGGCGATTCCGGCGGGTGGCACACGCGAGGATCTGTCGCGGTTGAGTGAAGTCTTGCGCATCACGGGTGCGAAACGGCTGGTGATTCTGGGCGACCTCTTGCACGCGAAGGCAGGCCGAACGCCAGCCGTTCTCGAAGCGGTGTGCGCGTGGCGCGCGGCGCACGAGGACTTGGAGGTTCTGCTGGTGCGCGGCAACCACGATGCACGCGCGGGTGACCCCCCCGCGGCGTGGCGCTTCGACTGTGTGGATGAGCCCCACTGGGATGACCCGTTGGTGCTGCGGCACGTGCCCGGTACCGACGAACGCGGTTACGTGCTGGCCGGACACCTGCACCCGGGCGTGGTCTTGCGCGCGCCGGGCTGGCCCACCATGCGCCTGCCCTGCTTTCACGAGACGCCCACGTGCCTGACGCTGCCCGCGTTTGGTTCGTTCACCGGTCTGGCAGAGGTCAGCCCGGCCGAGGGCGACCGTGTTTATGCCATTTCAGAGGATGCTGTGGTGCCGGTGCCGGCGCTGGGGCCGGGCAGCCTGGGCCGTGCCTTGCGCGGATTGACGCGCTAGGCGCCGCCGCCTATGCTAGCGCGCGGCCCGGCGGGCGCGGCAGGAGTACGCCATGATCGAAATCGATAGACTCGTCAAGCGCTTCGGCACGAAAGTCGCCGTTGACCACCTGAATCTGCACATCCCCGAAGGCACCTTCTTTTGTTGTCTCGGTCCCAACGGCGCGGGCAAGACCACGACCATCAAGATGCTGACCGGGCTGCTGCATCCAACCGGCGGTACCGCCAAGCTGGGCGGCATCGATATCCAACAAGACCCGGTCGCCGCCAAGCGTATCCTGGGCTATGTGCCCGACCACCCCTTCCTCTACGACAAGTTGACGGGGCGCGAATTCATGCGCTTCGTAGCCGGGCTCTATAACCTGACCGAGCAGCAGTTCGATGACAACTGCGACCGGCTGCTGCACCTGTTCGAGATCAGCAAGGTGGCCGACCAGTTGATCGAGGACTACTCGCACGGCATGCGCCAGAAGCTGTCCTTTGCCTCGTGCTTTCTGCACGAGCCGCGCATCGTCATTGTGGATGAGCCGTGGGTCGGTCTGGACCCGAAGAACATCCGCTTCGTGAAGGACTTCCTGAAAGAGAAGACGCGCACCGAAGGACTGACGGTCTTCATGTCCACGCACACCCTCAGCATCGCCGAAGAGATCGCCGACCGCATTGGCATCATCGCGCAGGGCAAGCTGTTGTTCGAGGGCACGTGTGAAGAGATTTCGCGCCTGCACGAAGAGCCCGGCTCGCTCGAAGACCTGTTCCTGCGCATGACCAACACCGACGAAGAACGCGTGGTCGCCGCATGAGGGAAGTGCTGACGCTGCTGTGGGCGAAGGGCCGCATTGCACGGCACACCGTCGCCTCGGTGCGGCACGAGTCGAAGCTGAAGATCGTGGTTATCAGCGTGGCCGCGCTGACGCTATGGGTGCTGGCCTTCGTCGTGTTCTACGCCGCGTTCGACTATGTGGTGCGCGAGGCCGACGAGATCGCCGCCGGGCTCGACCTGGGGCTCGGCGTGGGCGCGAGCATCGGCAACTTCCTCATGTCGCGGTTGCTCGCCGTGTTCTCGGTCAGCATCTTCATGCTGCTTGCGTTCTCCAACATTCTCATCGCCTTTGCCACCTTCTACCGCGCCAAGGAAGTGCCTTATCTGCTGCATGCGCCGCTCAGCGGCCGGCAGTATTTCTATGCGCGCTTTATCGAATGCATCGGCGTCAGCTCGTGGTCGCTCGCCTATCTCGGCTCGCCGCTTATGCTCGCTTACGGCATCACCACCGGTGCGTCGCCCGTGTTCTATCTGGCGGTCATCGTCTTCTACATTCCCTATATCACCATCCCCGCCGCGCTGGGTGCACTCGGCGCCATGGCGCTCGTGCGTGTGTTTCCGGCGCTCAAGACTCGCACCATGATTCTGCTGGGCGTGGCCGGTGTGGGCGCGTTCTTCCTCTATCT
>CAYMLC010000074.1:5175-10407 GCA_964390765.1 uncultured Nitrospirales bacterium | reverse complement strand
CCTTGGCCGGGTCGACGATGCCGGCCGCCAGCAGGTCTTCTATTTCACCCGTGGCCGCGTTCAGGCCGATGTTGTTCTTTTCCTTCAAGAGGCGCTGCGCGATAAGCGAGCCTTCCAGCCCGGCGTTCTCGGCAATCTGGCGCAGGGGCGCCTCGAGCGCGGTCCGCACGATCTGTACGCCCAGCGCCACATCGCCTTCGGCCTCGAGGCCCTCGAGCTTCTTGCGGGCGCGCAGCAGCACCACGCCACCGCCCGGCACGATGCCCTCTTCGATTGCGGCGCGGGTCGCGTTCAGCGCGTCGTCGGCGCGGTCCTTGCGCTCCTTCAGCTCGACCTCCGTGGCCGCGCCCACGCGAATGACCGCCACGCCACCGGCCAGCTTGGCCAGCCGCTCTTGCAGCTTCTCGCGGTCGTAGTCGCTGGTGGTGGTCTCGATCGCGCGGCGAATCTGCTCGCAGCGGCCCTCGATGTCTTTCTTCTTGCCGGCGCCGCCCACGACCGTGGTGTGGTCCTTGGTGATTTCGACGCGCTTGGCCTGGCCCAGCTGATTCAGCTCGACGGCGTCCAGCTTCATGCCCAGGTCTTCAGAGATAAACGTGGCGCCCGTGAGCGTGGCGATGTCGGCCAGGATTTCCTTGCGCCGGTCGCCGAAGGCCGGCGCCTTGACCGGCACCACGTTCAGGATGCCGCGAATCTTGTTGACCACCAGCGTGGCCAGTGCTTCGCCTTCCACGTCTTCGGCGATGACCAGCAGCGGCTTGCCCGCCTGCGCCACCTTCTGCAGCAGCGGCAGCATCTCTTGCAGATTGCTGATCTTCTTCTCGTTGCACAGCACGTAGCAGTCGTCCAGCACCACCTTCATCGCATCGGCATCGGTGATGAAATAGGGCGACATGTAGCCTCGGTCGAACTGCATACCCTCTACGGTCTCGGTCTCGGTATCGAGGCCACGGCCCTGCTCGACGGTGATCACGCCGTCTTCGCCCACCTCTTCGATGGCTGCGGCGATGTATTCGCCAATCGTCTCGTCGCCGTTGGCCGAAATGGTGGCGACCTGCTTGATTTCGTCGCGGCCCTTGACCTTCTTGGCCGCGCTCGAAATGGCCTCGACCACCGCCAGCGCCGCATTGTCCATGCCGCGCTTCAGGTGCATCGGGTTGGCGCCGGCCGTCACGTGGCGCATGCCGGCATGCACCAGCGCCTGCGCCAGCACCGTGGCCGTGGTGGTGCCGTCGCCGGCGACGTCGTTGGTCTTGCTGGCGGCCTCGCGCAGCATGCGCGCGCCCATGTTCTCAAAGGGATGCTCGAGGTCGATTTCCTTGGCGACGGTTACACCGTCTTTCGTAACCGAGGGCGCACCCCAGCTCTTCTCGATCATCACGTTGCGGCCCTTGGGACCCAGCGTGACCTTGACGGAATCGGCAAGACGGTCCACACCCTGCAAGAGCTGCACGCGTGCGTCTTGTCCAAAAACAATCTGCTTAGCCATGGGACGAGAATCCTCCTTCGCGGCGGTGATAGCGTTGGGGTGGGCCGCACGCGCGGGGCGCATGGCGCCCGGAACGGCGGCCCGGCGTTGCTAGCACTCAATGCCCGTGAGTGCTGACAAGAGCATAGCAAACACAACCCGCCCTGTCAATCAATGCAAAGCGCCGCGCATTGCTCACAAACAATGCGCGGCGCTTGACTTAACGAGGGTCGCCTGAACCCTCAGGCAGCGGCGGCCACGGCGGCCTCCAGTTGCTCGAGGGTAACCGGCGTCTCGAAGAGTTCGTCTACTTGTCCGTCGGGACCGTATACGATGGTGGTCGGCAAGACGCCTTCGACGGTGGTGCCCAGGGGCTCGTCGAGCGCCTGCAGGTCGACCGATTCGTCCAGCACATAGACGTCGAAGGGCAATTGCTCCTTCTCCTGAAACGCCTTCACCTTACTGTCCAGCGTGTCGGGATCGTCGAGCGAGAGGCTGACCAGCTTTACACCGTCGCCACCGTGCTTCTGGTGCAACTCGATAAAGTAGGGCATCTCGTCAATACAGGGCGGACACCAGGTGGCCCAGAGATTGACCACGGTCACCTGGCCCTGGCCCGCTTCGAGCAGCGCCTCGATACCGGCCACATCGACCAGCGACGTGCTGCCCAGCGTGCCGGGCGCCTCGGCGGTATCCGTCTCGGCGGCGGTATCCGCAGCGGGCGCCGCGTCGGGGGCGGGCGCGCTGGCTTCCGCCGGTGCCGCTTCCGCGTCTTGTGCGTCGGCGGCACGGTCCGGCTGCGGCGAGCCACAGCCGGTCAGCACCCGTGCCCCGGCCACAACCGCCACAAAAAGCGGCAGGAGGGCCCGGCGGTGGCCGGACCCTCCGAAGAGATAGCTGTGCAAGTTTGTCATGTCATCTACCAGGTTGGTGCGGCGCAGCGCTTAGTAGCTGCCCGAGCCGCCCGCAGCCGGAGCCTCTTCCTTGGCTTCCGAGCCGGCATCCTTGGTCATGGCCGCCTTCATCGCCGCCGCCTTCTCCTTCGCGCCGTCGCTCCACTTGATGGTGCAGCCCCAGGCCTTGGTCTGCTCCGTCTCGGGGGTGTTCCCTTCCAGCGCGGCGGTCACGGCATTGGCGGTGTACATGGTGGCGTCGGCATCGTAGTCCGTGCCACGGCGGCTGTCCCACGCGCCGTGATAGACGACCTTGCCTTCCTTGTCGAGCACAAAGACTTCCGGCGTGCGCTCGGCGCCGACCAGCGCGGCATAGACGCTGCCTTCATCCTTGAGAATCGGATGGGCCAATTCCTTCTCTTCCGCGTACTCGGCGATTTGTTCCGGGGTGGTGGCGTTGTGCGAGTCGATGCCCAGCACCACGACGCCGTCTTCCTTGTGCTTTTCGAAGAACGCCGAAATCTGCGGGTCGGCCCCTTCGGAATACGGGCACTTCTGCGAGCTGAACTGAATGACGACAACGTTGCCCTTGAAGTCTTCCAGCGAATGCTCGGTGCCGGTGTAGTCCTCCATGATGAAAGGCGGCATCTGCTGGCCGACCTTCACCGCCGCTTCGGCCTTGTCGAGGCCGCCCAGAAATCCGTAATAGCTGATGCCGCCAACGGCCAGAATGGCCACTGCGACGATTCCCACGCGCATTGCAATCTTCATGGTCAGAATCCTCCACTGCTGTGTTGGTTGCCCGTTGCGGAACGACGAGTAAACACTGCCCCCTTCAACTGCTATTTCGCTGTGGAGGATGACACCGCTGCCGGGTCGCCCTGCAGGGTCCAGGGCCCCACCTGGCTGGCCTGCTCCAAGGCGATACGCAGCCGCCCGAGAAAGGCCGCGCGAGGCATTTCATAGCCGCCCAGACGGACCAGGTGGGGGTTCGACATCTGGCAGTCGATGACGTCGATGCCGGTAGCGCAGGCGTGGGCGCACAGCGCGGCCATGGCCGCCTTCGATGCATCGGTCGCCCGGTGAAACATGGACTCGCCGAAGAAGGCGCCACCCATCGACACGCCATACAGCCCGCCCACGAGTGCACCGTCTTGCCACGCTTCCACGCTGTGTGCGTAGCCCGCCTCGTGCAACCGAACATACGCGCGGCACATCTCCGGCGTAATCCACGTGCCCAACTGGCCACGCCGTGGCGCGGCGGCACAGGCCTCCACCACCTGGGCAAAGGCCTGGTCGGCCGTCAAGTGAAAGGTGTGCTGGCGCAGGCGGCGCCGCAGCCGCTTCGAGACGTGCACGCCTGCCGGGTCGATGACCATGCGCGGGTCGGGCGACCACCACAGGATAGGCTCGCCGGCGTTGTACCAGGGGAAGATGCCGCTGCGATAAGCCAGCAGCAGCCGCTTTGTGCTGAGGTCGCCGCCGACGGCCAGCAGTCCGTCTTCGGCCAGTTCGGGCGGTGGAAAGGCGAGTTCATGGCCGAGTCGGAAAATGGGCACGCAGCGGGCTATTCGTAGTCGAAGGCCATGGCGTCGTCGCGGCGGTCGACGGTGACCGTGCCGCCGCGTTCGAGCCGGCCAAAGAGCAACTCATCGGCGAGGGGCGTTTCAATTTCCTGGCGAATCACGCGGCCCAGCGGGCGTGCGCCCAGCTTCTCGTCGTAGCCATTCTCCGCCAGCCAGCGGCGCACGGCATCGGTGGCCTTGAAGGTCACCTTGCGCTCGGCGAGGGCGCGCGTCAACTGGTCCAGGAACTTGTCGACGATACGCTCAATCACGGCGACGGGCAACGGGTTGAACGTGACAATGGCGTCGAGGCGGTTGCGGAACTCCGGGGTAAACGCGCGCTCGATGGCCTTCAGGCTCTTGTGGCGCGACTCGTCGCCCGCCTCGCGGAAACCGATGGACTTGGCCGCCAGTTCGCGCGCGCCGGCGTTCGACGTGAGGATCAGGATCACATTGCGGAAGTCCGCCTTGCGCCCCTGGTTGTCGGTCAGGGTGGCGCTGTCCATCACCTGCAGCAGAATCTGAAACAGGTCGGCGTGCGCCTTTTCGATTTCGTCGAGCAGCAGCACGGTGTACGGGTGGCGGCGGATATCGTCGACCAGTTGCCCGCCCTGCTCATACCCGACATAGCCGGGCGGTGCGCCGATGAGCCGCGCCACGGCATGCTTCTCCATGTACTCCGACATGTCGTAGCGCGAGAAGTGAACGCCCAGCACCGTGGCCAGTTGCTTGGCCACCTCGGTCTTGCCCACGCCCGTGGGCCCGGTAAACAGAAAACTGCCGATGGGTTTCTCGGGCTGGGCCAGGCCCGCGCGCGAACGCTTGATGCTGCGCGCCAACTGTTCGATGGCTTCGTCCTGCCCGAACACCACGCGCTTCAACTCGCTCTCCAGCGCACCCAGCTTCACCTTGTCGCTGGTCGAGACACTGCGCGCGGGGATACTGGCCATCTCCGCCACGATGACTTCGATGTCGGCGGGACGAATCGTCTTGCGCGTCTCGGCCGATTCGAGCTTCACGTTCGCGCCCGCCTCGTCGATAACATCGATCGCCTTGTCCGGCAGGAAGCGGTCGTTGATGTGCTTGGCGGACAGCTCGGCCGCACTGCGCAGGGCGCTGTCGGTATAGGTAATGTTGTGGTGCGCCTCGAAGCGCGGTTTCAGCCCGCGCAAGATGCGCACGGTCTCCTCGACGGTGGGCTCGGGCAGGTCCACTTTCTGGAAACGCCGCGACAGCGCGTGGTCCTTTTCGAAGTAGCGCTTGTACTCTTCGTAGGTGGTGCTGCCGATGCAGCGCACCTCGCCCG
>CAYMLC010000074.1:389-5165 GCA_964390765.1 uncultured Nitrospirales bacterium | reverse complement strand
GACGCCAGCGCCGGTTTCAGCATGGTGCTGGCATCCATCGAGCTGTCGGCCGTCGAACCGGCGCCGACGACCGTGTGGATTTCATCGATGTAGATTACAATCTCGGGGCGGTCTTTCAGCTCGCTCAGGACCGCCTTCATCCGTTGTTCGAAGTCGCCGCGGAATTTGGTGCCCGCCAGCAGACCCGGCAAGTCGAGCGCGCGCAACTCCACATTCTTGAGCGCGTCGGGCACGCCGCCCTCGTGGATCTTCAGCGCGAGCCCTTCGGCCAGATGCGTCTTGCCCACGCCCGGCTCGCCCACGAACACGGGGTTGTTCTTCTGGCACCGGCACAGGATGCGGATGGTGCGCTTCAGTTCGGCGGCGCGCCCGATCAGCGGGTCGATCTTGCCCGCTTCCGCCTTGGCCGCCAGGTTGACGGTGAACTGCTCGAGCGCACTGCGGCCGGTCTTAGGCGCCTCATCCCCGTCGATGTCCTCGTCGCTCGTCTCGACGCTCGCGCCCCCTTCGAAGCCCGCCTTCGTGATGCCGTGCGAGATGTAGTTCAGGACGTCGAGCCGCGTGATGCCCTGTTCTTTCAGGTAGTACGCGGCGTGGCTGTCGGCCTCTTCGAACATCGCGGCGAAGATGTCGCCCGCCGTCACCTCTTTCTTGCCGGCGTATTGCACGTGCAGAAAGGCGCGCTGCATCAGCCGTTCGAAGGCCTGTGTCTGCTGTACGATGGGCTGCGCCCCGCCGGGCGCCGACTCGAGCTCGTTGGCGAAAAACTGCTCCAGCTGCTCGCGCAGCGCGGCCGGGTCGCCGCCGGTCTCCTCGATGATCTCGCGGCCGTATGCGTCGTCGAGCAGCGCAAAGAGCAGATGCTCGACGCACAGGTATTCATGGCGGCGGCGGCGCGCTTCGTTCACCGCGGCGTTCAGGGTCAGTTCCAGGTCTTTGCTAATCATTCTGCTACTCAATTTCCCCGGGGCTGCCGGGGCATCCGTGCAACCTTACTCCGGTTCCGTACTGCAACGCAGGGGGTAGCCATGTTCGCGTGCACTGTCGTGCACGGCCTTCACCTTCTCCTCGGCAATGGTCTTGGTGTAGACGCCCGCCACGCCGACACCGTGCCGGTGCACGTTCCACATGATGCGCTCGGCTTCGTTGGACGGCTTGCGGAAGATGTCCTGCAATATCATCACGACGAAGTCCATGGCCGTGTAATCGTCGTTGTGCAGCAATACTTTATAACGCCGGGGCGGCTTGGGCTTGACCCGCTCACGCGTGGCCAGGCCCTTGCCCGGCTGCTCGATGTAGTCGGGCATGACTTCGTGCCTTCAATTCGTTTCTACGGCGATACGCCGGCGGCCCGTCGCCGCGGTGGGCACACGCGACCAGTCTAGCACACGCGGGCCGGTTGGCCGGGCGTGCGGCCAGGCGGTATGCTGCACGACCCGCGCCGGGCCGCACAACTGCGCGGCGGCGTGCGAACGGGCGCACCGGGCACGCGCGGCGGCGGGCACGAACACGCGACCGCAGGCAAGGAACACGCGATGGCAGGCGAAGCAGACACCCCCACGGCCGATACGCCGGATGTCGGCTACATCGACTTCTTCGAGATACTGGGGCTCGCGCCCGACTGCAAGCCCGGAGAAGTGCGCAAGGCGTATCAGAAGCGCATGAAGGACCTGGTGATCACGATTGCGAACGAGGCCCTGAGCGACGCGCGCCGCGACCAGTACCTGCTCGACATGGCCCGGCTCAATGCGGCGTTCTTTGTGCTGCGGGACAAGCACCGCCGCGAGCATTATGTGGAAGAGCGCGAACGCGTGATGGAGATGGAGCGCGAATGGCATGACGTGGAAGCGCTCGACGACGAGGCTTCGAACCGGTTTCGCCGCGGCTACGACAACGCCCTGCGCAATTTCCTGAATACCTATCTCGAGGACGTGCTACTCGAGGCGGGGCGCGACAAGGAATGCGTTGAGGCCAGCGGCTGGGACCCCCTGCACGAACGCCATGCCAGTGCGGTGCTGCGCGAATATCGCCAGCGCCTGTACAACGAGATTCTCGAGCGGCTGCCGTATTTCGATGTCACGCCGCCACACGTTGACTGGGACGAGCGCCGGCAGACCGCCCGCGCGCTGATGGATATGGAGTAGCGCCGATGGCCCGCGAGACGACGACGACCCCGGCGGAGAAGCCCGCGCCGCCCGAAGCCGATATTCAGGAGGCGCTCGCCTTTGCCGTGGCCACGGGCGATATCGTCGCCTTCCGCCAGATGTTCGGCCCGGTCTCGCCCCTGCGCGCGAACAACAGCGAAGACCTGTATTCGGGCAAATACGACTATATGCGGCCGGACGACGCGACGCGCAGCGACCGCTATTTCCAGATGGCGCGGGAGTTGGCGGCCGAGCGGGGCGTGTGGCAGCACACCGCACAGCAGTTCACCCGCAAGGGCCCCGCGCAATTGCCGTCGGAGCTGGTACTGATGCTGGCGGACAACGCGCTGCGCCTCGAGAAGTACGGCAGCGCCGCGCAGGCCTATGAGATGCTACGCGTGCGCCCGCGCATGCAGCGCGTCTTCTACGAAGAAGGCGACGCCGCGCTGGACGCCGATGACCTGCCACGGGCGGTGCGCGCCTACCGCATGGGTGTCGGGCTGGCCTACGACTACACGGCCTTCCCCGAGCCGCTGCCGCGCGTGCCGAACTACCAGACCCGCGCGCTTATGCTGCATGCGCATTATCCCACGCGCCCGGAAATGTGCGTGGCCATGCTCGACCCCGAAACGTTTCTGGGCGCAGCGCTCAGCTACTTGTTGAACGAACCCGAAGCGACCGAGCGCCTGGGCAAGCGCAACCTGGCCACCCGGGCCGCATTCGCCGAGGCGTGGATTCGTGCGGCCGACCCCGGATGGGACACCTTCGCCGAACGCTACCGCGCCGCGAGCGAAACGTTGAACCGCTTCGGCGAACGCCTGCAGCGCCTGGCGAACAAGCGCGAGGGCGTCGAAGAATCGCTGGCCGACGAGCTGGCCGCGGAAGACGAAGACTTCGAGCCGCGCAAGATTCCGGCGCGCCTGCTGGGCCGCGAAATCGAAGGCGGCGAATGGTGGCAGTACCTGAAGGAACTGGCCTTCGAGCACCCGGCCTCCGTGCTGTTCCTGGCGCGCAACACCATTGGCGGCGGCCAGGAAATCATCCAGCCGCGCCTGCGCCCCGATTCGCCCCTGGCCGGGCCACTGGGCCTGATGCCGGCCACCGCGGCACAACCGCCGGCGGCGGGCTGATGGCGCTGCGGTTTGACATCCACCTGCACACGCGCCGCCACTCGGGCTGCAGCGTTATCGACGAACGGCAACTCGTGCGCACGGCGGTGCGGCGCGGGCTGGACGGGCTGGTCATCACCGACCACCACTACCAGTGGCCGCAAGAGGAACTGGACGACCTGGCACGGCAGGCGGGCGAGCCGGGCTTCGCGCTGCTGTCGGCCTTCGAATACACGAGCTGTGCCGGCGACGTCTTGATCTACGGCCTGAGCGCAGAGCAGGCCCGGCAGTTTGTGCCACGCCGCCGCCCGGAAGAGGTGGTGCACGAAGCGCACGACCTAGGCGCGGCCTGTATCGCGGCGCATCCCACGCGCGCCGGCCTCGCCTTCGAGGCGAACTTCGACGGTCTGCCGCTGGCCGGCATGGAGGTGGCCAGCGTGAACCTGAAGCCGCACGAGCAGCGGCTGGCCGCGCACCTGGCCCAATCGCTGGGCGTGCGGCCCACCTGCGCGAGCGACGCACACCGGCTCGAGGATGTGGCCCGTTATGCCACCTCGTTTGACGCTCCGATCCGCACTGTGGCAGATTTGCGAGACGCTCTGCGCGCGGGACTCTTTGCCCCCGCCGCCGCAGGCGCACCAGCGTGAGGCACGCTTTCAGGTGACTGCACCCGACTCCAAACCCGGCTTGGCCGCCACCAACCCGCCGCCCCGCCAGGAAGTAAAGCGCGAGGTCGTGGAGCTGGTGAAGATGGTGGCGCTGTTCCTCGTGCTCTTCCTCTTTCTCAAGACCTTCGTGGTCGAGGGTTACGAAGTGCAGGGGCCCTCGATGGACCCCACCCTCCACGACCGCGAGCGCATTCTGGTGTGGAAGCTGCCGCACATGTTGCAGCGCATGCCCATGTTCGGCGGCATCGAGGCCGTGGCGGAAGGCGACATTGTCGTCTTCAAGAGTTCGGTCGAATCGAACAAGCGCTACATCAAGCGGGTGGTGGCCAAGGGGCCCGAGGCGCTGCGCGACAACACGGTTATCGCCAGTACACACGGCGACGATGAACACGTGCGCGTGCGCTTTCGCGGCGGCAAACTGTATGTCGACGGCGAACCCGTAGACGAACCCTATCTCACCGAACTCGAGCGCCGCTCCTACGATCGCGACGAGGCTGTGCTGCGCGCCGGCCAGTACTATGTGCTGGGCGACCACCGCAGCGTGAGCAAGGACAGCCGCAGCTTCGGCCCGATCAAGGACAACCAGATCATCGGGCGCGCCTGGCTGCGCTTCTGGCCGCTCAGCCAGTTCGGCCTGCTGTAGACCGGGAGCGCGCACGTGCCGGCAAAGCCAGCCAATCGGGCAGACGACGCGGCCGCCGCGGTGCGGCTCGAAGAAGCGCCGCTGCGCTCGCTGCGCCAATACCTGCGCCGGGCCGCGCCGTGGCTGGGCGCCTTCGTGCTGGCCCTCGTGCTGGCCCGCGCACTGCTCTTCGAGACGGTCCGCACCGCGCGTGCGATTCGCCGGCTGAAGCC
>CAYMLC010000074.1:0-379 GCA_964390765.1 uncultured Nitrospirales bacterium | reverse complement strand
GACGGTGCCGGTGAATGGTCCTTCGATGGAGCCCACCCTGCGCGATGGCGACCGCGTACTGGTCTGGAAGCTGCCGGCGCTGGTCAGCCGCCTGCCCGCCATCGGCGGGTTCGAGCCCTTCGACGAGACGGCCATCGTGGTCTTTCAGGGCGACGACAGCGACCACCGCCGCTACGTGAAGCGCGTGGTGGCGCGCGGGCCGCAATACGACGGCGCCGTGCACGCCGACGACGGCGCGGGCCACACCCATACCTTTGTGCAGGTCGAGAACGACCAGGTCTTTATCAACAACCGCCGCATCGAAGAGCCCTATCTCGACCCGCAGCGCGCCGCCGGTAAACTGCGCGATACCGCGCAGGTGGGGCCGGGCGAATACTAT
>CAYMLC010000073.1:1040-10420 GCA_964390765.1 uncultured Nitrospirales bacterium | reverse complement strand
CCAACCTTCAGGTTCGCGACTGCAACCTTGAGTTTCGCGGCGAAGGCATCATAGGCCCGCTCGCTGGCGCCGCGTTCGGGCGGCTGCCCCGTGGCCGCAGGCGCGAGTGCGGGCTGCCACTGTTCGAGGGCGTATGCGCCGCCCAGGCCCGCCAGCAGCAGCGCCGCCGCCGCGAGCACACTGGCCGCCCGGCGGACGCCTACGCGTGCGCCGTCCGTTTGTCTGCGCGGCGCGGGTTCACCGGTCGTGTCGGCACGCACCAGGGCGCGCACCTCCTCGATCGCCTGGCGCAATTCATCGGCCGACTGGTAGCGCTTGGCCGGGTCGGGGTCCACACAGCGCACAATCAGGTCGTCGAGCAGCGGCGGCACATCGCGCAGCATTTCCGAGACCGGCTTGGGCACGCCGGTGGGCATCACGCCGGTCAAGACCTCGTAGAGCATGACGCCGACACTGTAGATATCCGAACGCGCATCGGCCTCGCGGCTGCCGCGCAACTGCTCGGGCGCCATGTAGAAGGGCGTGCCCATCACCACCGAGGCGCGGGTCAAGCCGGACTCGGCCCGCAGCTTCGAGATGCCGAAGTCCATCAGCTTGACCTGGCCATCGCCATCGAGCATCACGTTTTCGGGCTTGATATCGCGATGAATGGTGTAGGCGTGCGCATACGACAGCGCGGTGCAGAGGTCCGACAGAATCGAGAGGGCCTGTTCAACCGGCATGCGCTCGCCCGGCGGCAGCTTCTCGAGCAGTCCGCGCAGCGAGTGGCCGCGCACCAGTTCCATCGAGATGTAGATGACCTCTCCCGCCTTGCCGATGTCGTGGGTGCGCACGATGTTCGGGTGCGCCAGCCGCCGCGCAATGCGCGCTTCGTTGAAAAAGCGCTCGACCACGGCCGGGTCTTTGGCAAGCTGCGGCAGCAGCGTCTTGAGCGCCACTTCCTCATTCAAGACGTTGTCCATGACACGGTAAATGGCGCCCATGCCACCGCGCCCGATCCGGTTGAGCACCGTGTACCGCTGGGCCACGCGCTCGCCCTGGCGAAACTGAATAGCTTCTGCGCCCGCTTGCTGGGCGTTCTGCTGCTGTACGGCAGGCGCAATCCGTATCTGCGGCAACGGCGCATTGCAGGCTTGGCACTGCTTCTGCCCGGCCGGGTTAACCTGGGTGCAGCGTGGGCATCGAATCGTTGTCATGAGCTCAACCTTTTACGACTCAAAGGGTACCATACGCGTACAGCGGCCCGCGCCCCCACGGTGCGACAAATAAGGTGTTGGTAAAGAATAGGTTAGCGCTTTGTGTCGGCCGACGGACAGACGCGTGTCGGCCACTTCCGTCTTGACAGGTTTTCTGTGCCTGGACTATATTGACGCCGCTGAAGAGTGCCGGGTGCATCACCGGCTGGGCAGAATGCAGTTTGGGTACGATACGTGGGAGCCGGCCACCTTCGCTGTGGTAGGGGCGGTGCGGTTGCCTTCGCGTTTCCGTTTCGTACGGCATCGCTCCGGGACCGTGTACGTGTCGTGTACCTGCAGTGGATGTATGGGAGCAGAGGACAAGGGTCGGCCGAGGGCGGTTGCCCGCGGCGCCGGTCAAGGCCGCTGCACGGCTGCGCTGAGGCGAGCGCATGCACGGCTTGAAAAACTTACACATGCGTAGAGACCCGCAGTGAGGGAGGTTAGACTGTTGAGCATCAACGCTTTTCGTGCGCTTGGCCGTAATCGGCGCGGTACGGCTGGCACCGCCTTACTTGCGCTGGTGGCGGTCCTCTGGGCCCCGCTGTCGATGGCACAGATTCTGGACCCGTCGGGCGGTTCGGGCAGTTCGGGGCTATCGCTCATCGTCGATAACCCGGCTTCTCCCACGACCATTACGATCAACACCGATGACAACCCGCCGCTGCTCGTTGGGCCGGGTGCCACGGTGGTGGGTGATTTCGAGAGTGGCGTGGCCGTCTTCCGGCTCGACCGGGTCGTGGTCCGGGGCAGCAATGTCACCGTGGATGTCACCGGACAGAATCCGCTCGCGATTCTCTCCGAGGGCGACATGATCTGGAGTGTTGCCATTGACGCGAGCGGCAGCGTGGCCGACGGCCACCTGGGTGGTGGTGTTGGCGGCGACGGCGGCACGGGTGCGTCGACGGGCGGCTCGGGCGGCGCCGGTGGTTCGAGCACTACCGCACGCCCGGCGGTGCCGGGTGGTCTGGGCGGCTTGAAGTCGGGCAATAGCGCGACAGGCGGCCTCGAAGGTGGTGCCTCGGTGGCCGGCCTCGACGGTCAAGATGGCGCGCCCGGTACCGATGGCGCACCCGGTGTGAGCGGTGGTGACCCCGGCACGCTGGGTTCGGGCCTCGGTGCAGCCGGTTCGGGCACGCCGGGTACGGGCGGTGCCGCGGCCACAGCGGTCTCGTTTCCCCTTCCGGTCTTGAATAACGGCGGCCCTGGCGCTGCGGCGTCCGGTGGCACCGCGGGCACCGGCGGCACGGGCGTCGAACTGTTTCTGAATCCTGATCCGCCCTTTCCCACGCCCGACGTGGGCGGTCCCGCTTCGGGCACGGGAAATGCCGGCGGTCCGGGTACGGTAGGCAAGAGTGGTGCGGACGGTAACGACGGCGGTGCCGGTGACGATGCACGCTTTACGGCAGGTGCCGTCAATACCTCAGTCTTTGTTGGTGGTCCCGGCGGCGGCGGCGGCGGCGGCGGCGGCACAGGCTCGGGCGGCCAGGGCGGCGGCCAGGGTGGTGGTGGCAGCACCGGCCTCGGCGGTGGCGGTGGCGGTGCCATTCAGCCAAACGCGAGCTGCGGTGGCAACCCCGTAACCAGCGGCTCAGGTGGCACGGGTGGCGTCGGTGGCGCGGGTGGTGCCGGCGGCGCCGGTGGTGCGGGCGGCGATGCGCCCGCCGCGCGCGACGGCTACGACGGTGCGAACGGCGGTGGCGCCGTGCTGCTGGGTACGCGTGGCCTGCTGAGCCTCGGCCCCGACGCAATCTTCAATATTTCGGCCGAACCGCTGGCCACGCCTTTGGGTCCCGTTGCGGCGGTCGCGGGCACGGACCCGGGCGACAACGGTGGCGCCGGTCAGACTTCGGGCCTTACGCCTCCGGGTGGTCAGGGCCCCACGACGGCCACCTTCACCCGTCTGCGTGACGGCGAGTATTGCGACACTACAGAGAATCTGGTCGCTGCCGAGGGCGGCAGTGGTACGGCCGGCGGCGATGGTGGCCGCGGCGGTATCGGTGGGGCCAGTGGCGCCTCGGGCGACGGTGGTGCCGGCGGCCATGGCGTGCCGGGCATGGTGCGCCTGCAGGGCAGCGTGATCACGGCCGAATCCGGTGCCGGCGTGATTGCCGACAACGTCGCGCCGACCGGTCCCGTCAATCAGATCAACGGCCGCGTTGGCCTGTTCTCGAATATGGTGGCCCCCGAACAGCCGGCCGACGCCAGCACCGACCCGAACAGCGCACTGCAGTTCGGTTCCGCGCGCAACAACGGCGTCTTGCGTGGCCCGGCGGTCTGGGATACGGGCGTCACGGTGCCGTTCCTGGGCGAGCTCTTCGAGGGCGCGTCGTTCGTGGATACGGCCGGCCTGTTGCAGGGCACGCTCGACGATGCCAATGACGACTTCTTTAACGAAGCGCTGGTCGAGTCCACGCTGCCCGCACCGGGTTCGCGTGCGCCGATCGAAGTGGTGACCCTGACCGCCGGTGGCGACAGCGTGTTCGACGGCTTCGACCAGGTATTCGTCATCAACACGACGGGGACCCCCTTGTCGAATCAGGAAGTGCAAATCGGTGCGACCAGCTACACCATCCCGTCGCTGCCGCCGCTGCGCGCCTGGACGACGACGGTGCCGGCGGGTACGCCGGTCGGCGTAACGCAGAGCGTGTTCGTGACGGTGCAGCCGGAAGACAAGACGGTGTATCGCCTGCAGGACGTGAGCTTCACGCTGACGGCCTCGGGCGGCTCGGGCGCGCTGCGCTATCAGTGGTTCCGCCGCCAAGGTGCCAGTGAGATTGCGCAGACCGGTGTGCAGATTACGCCCACGTTCAACATCATCAATGCGCAGGCTAACCAGGCCGGCACCTATTTCTGCCGCGTCACGGACGTGAACTCGTCGGCGGAAGCCGAGTCGGTTGACGTCACGCTGACGGTGGCGCCGCTGGTGAGTGTGACCACCAACCCGATTGGTGGCACCCGCTTCACGGGCGACACGTTCCTGTTCTTCGTGGAAGCGGCGGGTGGCATCGGCACGCTCAACTACGAGTGGTCGCGCGACACCGGCAGTGGGCCGACGGTCATCCAGACCAGCCCGAATGCCTCGCTCGAGGTCAATCCGGTCACGGCAGGTTCGGCAGGCACCTACACGGTGCGTGTGATCGACACGGGTGTGTCGGACGTGGGCGGCATCAGCGACGATGCCACCAGCGCCTCGGCCGAACTGATTGTCGACCCGCTGGTCATCAACAGCCAGCCGAAAGACGCCGTGGCCTTTGCGGGCGATACGGCGGAGTTCGAGGTGGAAGTGCTGGGTGGCTCGGACCAGACCAGCTTCCAGTGGTTCCGCGACGACGAGTTCAAGGCGCCGACCAAGCTGGACGTGCCGAGCGCCACGACGGAGAAGCTGATTCTGGCGCCGCTGGAGCAGGGTGATTCGGGCCTGTATTTCTGCGAAATCACGGATGAAGGCCCCGACCCGGATGTCGTTGTGACCAGTGCCGTGGCGGCGCTGTCGGTCGGCGGTACACTGGAAATCGTGTCGGAGCCGGCCGACCGCAGCGTGCCCGAAGGCCGCAACGTCAGCTTTGCGGTATCGATCCGTGGCGGCCTGGGCCAGGTCAGCTACCAGTGGTTCAAGGGCGACACCGAGATCCCGGGTGCAACCGAACCGGTGCTGGCGTTGACCGATATACAGCCCAGCGACGCCGGACTCTACAACGTGATGGCGATGGACGTGAGCGGCCAGGAAGTGCAGTCGCGCGATGCGCTGCTGCAGACGACCAATCCGGTGCCGGTGGCGGGCCCGCTTGGGCTGGGCGCGCTGGCACTCGGCCTGGGTGCGCTGGCGTGGCGCTCGCGCCGCTGCCGCTAGTCCCACACGCATAGTTCTCACGCGGTCGGCTGTCCCTTCGGGATGGCCGGCCGCTTTCTATTTATGTGGCGTTGCTCACGTGCCCGGCGCGCGGCCGGCTCAGCATGCGCCGCCCCGTCGGCCTGCGCTAGGCTGCCGCCATGCACGACACGCCCTGCGAACTTTCCTATGTGCTCATCGGCCTGAATGAAGGCGCCAAACTGACCGAGGCGATCGCGTCGGTGGCCGCTGCAGATGCGGGTGGTCGTCAGACCGAAGTCATCTATGTGGACGGCGGCTCGAGCGACGACAGCCTTGCGAGGGCCAAAGCGGCGGGCGTGGTGCGCACGCTCGGTGGCGAGCGGCCGCGGCGGGCAGCGGAGAACCGCAACCTGGGCTGGCGCGCGGCGCGCGGGCACTATGTGCAATTCGTCGACGGCGATATGACGCTCGATGCCGCGTGGCCGGCAGCCGCCTGTGCCGTGCTGGACGCCCGCCCCGAGGTTGCCGCGGTCTGGGGGCGTATCGAAGAGGTCCGCCAGACGCCGTGGTACCGCGCCTTTGCCCTCGACTGGCAGTTTCCCGAGGGCCCCAGCCGGTACTGCGGCGGCGCGGCCCTGTTCCGGCGCGCCGCGCTCGAGACGGCCGGCGGCTTTCCGGAAGACGTGGCCTACGGTGAAGAGCCGTTGCTCTGCTGGCGGCTGCGCCATGGCGCGGCAGCACAACTTATCTGGCATGTGCACCGCCCCATGGTCTACCACGACCTGGACTTCCAGGGGCCGCGCGACTGGTGGCAGCGCAACGTGCGCTGCGGCACCACCTTTGCCGAGATTGCGGCGCGCTGCCGGCGTGGTCCGGAGCGGCTGTGGTGGCGCGAAGTGGCTACCAATCTGCTGTGGGGCGGGGTGCTGGCGGCGGCGGTGGTGGCGTTGGCCCTGGGTGGTGGCGCGTTGCGCCTGGCCATTGTCCTCACGCTGGTGGTGCTGCTGGCGCGCAAGACCACGCAGTTCGCGCGCCGGGGCGCGGGCCTGGGGCCGGCGCTACGCTATGCGCTGCACACCTACCTGTCCAAATTCGCCATTGCGCTGGGTATTGTGGGCTGGCTGGCCGTACACGCGTGGCGGCTGCCGCCGGCCGAGCATGCGGCTAGTCCCGCGCGAGACCCGTCAGGCGCTGCAACCCCGCCACCTCCCGCGCCGTGAGCGCGCGCCACGCGCCCGGCTTCAGTCCGCCCGTGTGGAGTGGGCCAAACGCGATGCGCCGCAGCTTCGTCACGCGGTGGCCCACCGCTTCGCACATGCGCTTCACCTCGCGCTTGCGCCCTTCGCGCAGCGTCAGCTTCAGCTGCGAGGCACGCTCGCCCGCCCGCACCACTTCACACGCCGCGGGCGCCGTCATGCCGTCTTCCAGCTCGACGCCGCGCGCCAGCTTCTCCGCCGTGGCCGCCGCCACGTGGCCGCGCACCCACACCTGATAGGTCTTCGGCACGCCATAGCGCGGATGCATCAGCCGGTTGGCCAGTTCGCCGTCGTTCGTCAGCAGTAGCACGCCTTCCGTATCGAGGTCGAGCCGTCCGACCGGCACCACCTTGGCCGGTGCGCCGGCCACACAGTCGAGCACCGTGCGGCGGCCATGGGTATCGCGCGCGGTGGTCACCACGCCGGCGGGCTTGTTCAGCAAGAGGTAGGTGTGCGCTTCGCGGCGCACCTCGCGCCCGTCTACGCGCACGGTGTCGTGGTCCGGTTCTACGGTCGCGCCGAGTGCCGCGCGTACCCCATTCACCTCGACGCGTCCCGCGCGAATCAGGTCTTCACTCGCGCGGCGCGAGGCCACACCGCAGGCCGCCAGGAATTGCTGTACACGCATGGCGCGGCAGGTGGCGGGCGGCCGGGCGCCGCCTAGCCCATGTCCTTCAGTTCTTCGAGCGACGGCAGCTCGCGCAGGCTGTCGAGGCCGAAGTGCAAGAGGAACTCGTCGGTCGTGCGGAAGAGCTTGGGGCGGCCGGGCAGGTCGGCCACACCGGCCACCTTGATCAGGCGGCGCTCTTGCAACTGGTCAAAGGCATGCGCGACCGAGACCCCGCGAATCGCCTCGACTTCGGCGCGTGTGGTCGGCTGTTTATAGGCGATGATGGCCAGCGTCTCGAGCACGGCCTTGGTCAGCCGCTTGCGCTTCTTGATCGCGAACAGGCGGCGGATATAGGGCGCGAAGGCCAGCTTCGAAACCAACTGATAGCCCCCGGCAATCTCGCGCAACATGTAGGGCAGGTGCGCCTGGCCGTCGATTTCCGCGCGCAACTCCACCAGCAGCGTCGCCGTCATCTCTGCGTCCAAGTCGCCCAGCGCCTCGGCGATCCGCCCCGCGCTGAGGGGGCGGTCGCTGGCGAAGAGCAGCGCGTAGATCGCCCCCTTGGCCTCGTCGCGGCTGAGCAGCGGCGGCGCTTCGAGGGTCTCGGGCGCCCCGCTGGCGTTGTCCGGTGTGGGGTGCTCGGCCATCGGCTACTGGGCAGTGGCCGCGGCGGGCAGGTCCTTACCCGCGGCCTGCAGAAACGGCGTCAGCGACTGCATCAACTGGGCGAAGGCCTCCGGCGTCAGCGACTGCTGCCCGTCCGAGATGGCCGACTCCGGGTCGGGGTGCATCTCCACCATCAGGCCATCGGCGCCCGCGGCCACGGCGGCCTTCGACATCGGCGGGATCAGGTCGCGGCGGCCGGCGGCGTGGCTGGGGTCGACGACGATAGGCAGGTGCGAATACATCTTGACCAGCGGTACGACATGGATGTCCAGCGTGTTGCGCGTCTCGCTCTCGAAGGTGCGGATGCCGCGCTCGCACAGCACGACATTGGGGTTGCCTTCGCTGATCACATACTCCGCCGCCATCAGGAATTCCTGTACCGTGGCCGCCATGCCGCGCTTCAGGAACACCGGCTTGCGCGCCTTGCCCGCCGCGCGCAGCAGGGCAAAATTCTGCATGTTGCGCGCACCGATCTGCAGCATATCGGCCCACTGCTCGACGATGGGCACCTGCTCGGGCGTCATCACCTCGGTCACCACGGGCAGGCCAAAGGCATCGCCCGCCGCGCGCAGCAGCTTCAGGCCCTCTTCTTCGAGGCCCTGAAAGCTGTAGGGCGAAGTGCGCGGCTTGTAGGCGCCGCCGCGCAGGATGTGTCCACCACCGTTCTTAACGGCTTCGGCGCTCGCCATAATCTGCGCTTCGTTCTCGACCGAGCACGGCCCGCTGAACACGCAGAAGTGGCCCGCGCCGATCTGCACATCGCCGATTTCGATAACCGAATCTTCGGTGCGCACTTCGCGCCCCGCCAGTTTATAGGGCTTCAAGATAGGCAGTACCTGCTCGACCGTGGGCAGCGCCGAGAGCGCTGTCAGCTGGGCCTTGCCGCGTTCGTCGCCCACGGCGGCCACCACCGTGCGCTCGACGCCTTCGATTACGTGGGGGGTGTGCCCACACTCCTTAACCTTCGCGACCACGTGCGCCACATCTTCGGCACTGCGCGAAGCCATTACGATGATCATGTGGTGAAAACCTTCTGCGTCGCCGTGGGGTCTGCTTCGGGGTGCCGCACCCGGGCCCCGCACCGCATGAGAAACGTCACGCGGCGGCCGTAGTATTGCTGCTGGGGAACGGTCGAACGCGGCGCGGCGGCACAACCTGCCAAGCGCGCAGTATACGAACGGTGCGGCGAGGGCTGCAAAGGGCGCGGCGGGCGCGGGTGCCTGCGGGCACGTGTCGTGCGGGCCGCGGCAAGCATTCAGTTGACAGACTATCGGAGCCTCCACCATGCTGCCGAGTATGTGCGCGCAAACGGGAAGGCGCTGGGCCGCGTGGCGCAGGCTGGCGTGGTGTGTAGCCGTGGCCCTCATCGCCGCGGGCTGCCCCGGTGGCGATGCGCCCGATGCCCCGGTCGGCGTGTCGAATACCTTTATCGACTTCGACCGTAATCCGCTGCCGCGTATCGTCTTCACCTGGAACCCCGACGCGGGCACCGATTCGCTGCGCATCACGGCGACGACCAGCGAACCGTGGATCCTGCTGAGCCGCAACGCGGTGACCAGCCGGGCGCCGGGCGAAGGCCCCGACCCCTTCGACAAGCAGGCGATCACGGTCGACGTCGACCGTACGCAGTTGCCGCCCGGCACCTTCACGGGCGCCATCGACTTCACGGCGCCGGGTTTCCAGACGGTACGCGTGGGGGTGCGCGCGATCCAGGAAGAGGATGGCCGGCTGGACCCGCTGAATATTGAAGCGCCCTCGGGCAACTTCTCGGTGCCGTTTCTGCTTGACTACACCTTTGG
>CAYMLC010000073.1:0-1030 GCA_964390765.1 uncultured Nitrospirales bacterium | reverse complement strand
CTCGACTATTCGCTGTCGTTGCAGCAGGCGCCCGGCGCCATCGATGCGCTGCAGAACGCCGCCACGCAAGTGCTGCTGCCGGCGCTGAACCCCGATGCGCAAGTGGGTGTGATCGAGTTTCACCGCGACGACCGCGAAGCGCAGGAGGTGGTGCCGCTGACCACGAACCGCCAGCGCGTGGCCAATGGCATCGCCACGATTCAGCAGGATTTTGTGCAGGGTTTCGCCAGCGGTTCGAAACTCTGGGACGCCATCACGCGGGCGGCCGTCAGCTTCGGGCCCGACGACCCGGGCCAGGAAGACCGCGTGATTATTGTGTTCACCGACGGCAACGACACGTCGAGCTTTCGCACGGCGGACAACACGGTGAGTGAGGCCCAGCAGCGGCAGGTGTCGATCATCGCGGTGGGCGCCGGCGAAGACATTGACCAGCAGGCCCTCGCCGACGTAACCCTGCGCACCGGGGGGCGGCTGGTGCCGGCAATTGATCCGGCGACCCTCGACGAGGCATTTGCCCGGGTCGTACGCGCGATCGACGGGCAGTACGTCTTGCGTTGGGCTACGCTGCGCCGCAACAGCACGCCGTTTACACCCTCGTTTACCGTCTCGATAGACGGTGCCGGCGCGACGTTCAGCGATGAGGAAACCTTCACGCCGACCGAGTTCTTTGGCGATGTGCTGCTCGGGCGCTTGCGCTTTGTGGTGGCACCGGGCGACGAGGGCCGTACGGCTTTCCTGCGCGCCGACTACATTCCCCGGCAGATCGACGCCTTCAATCTCTATGTGGAATCGCGGCGCCCCTTCGGCGTGAGCCTGGTCGCGCCCGAGGACAGCGGCATTCTTGAAGGGTGGACGCTCGACACCCTGATCGACCCCGACTTCGGGGGCACCTGGATCCTGCTTAGCGCGCCGGCGGGCCCGCTGCCCTTCGCCACGTTTGGCCCCCTGCTGCGCTTCGACTTCGGCAATGGCAATGGCAATGGCAACGGCAACGGCAACGGCAACGGCAACGGCGCGCAAGGCCCCGACC
>CAYMLC010000072.1:650-10422 GCA_964390765.1 uncultured Nitrospirales bacterium | reverse complement strand
GCCAACCGGCGGGCCGATACGCTGGCGGGCAGCAGGTCGATGTTGCGTTGGGCACGGCCCGCACCAATCAGCGCACCGCCCAACAGCGCGGCCGCCGGCACGGTCAGCCGGTCGCCGCCCTGGTCGAGCAGCTTCGCCGCCCAGTCGGCGCGCATGAAGCGCTTGCCGGTCTCGGCTTCCAGCCCGTCGATGTAGGGCGTCGGGTCGGCGATGTCGCTGGCCAGCCACACGTCGTCCACGCCGATGCCGTCGACCGATTCGCGGCGGTACACGGCCAGCGTGCCGCGCACTTCGAGTTCGAGTTCCTGTGCGGCGTCCATCTTCTCGGGGCCGTCGTCCGGCCAATCGTGGCTTGTGGCCACGCCGCGCACCATCGCGAGGGTGCCATCGTCGTCGAACACGATGCCCTCGACCCCACCGGCCGCGAGGTTCACCAGCGCGTAGCGGCCGGGCGCTTCCTGCTGCACGGCCTGCGCCGCAGCCACCAGACACTCGGTACTCAGCAGCACCTTCTCGGGCTCGAGTCCCGCCGCGTGCAGCCGGTCCATGTGGGTGTGGATGACGTCGCGGTGGACAAAGGCCGCGAGCACGCGTGACTCGCCCCCGGGCAGGGTGCGCACCACGGTGAATCCGATGATGAGTTCATCGACCGGGAACGGCACGTATTCTTCGGCGTTGAGCCGCAGCATACTCATGATTTCGTTGTCGTCTTGCGACGGCAAATCAAGCAGACGCGTGGTCAATTCGTGGCGCGGCACAATCGTGAACAGCCGGTCCGCGCGCAGACCGTGCGCCTCGGCAAAGGCGGCCAGCGCCGTGCCCACCGCTTCGTCGGCTTCGGTATCGGCCCAGGGCGGGCGCTGCTGGCCCGTCTCGGCCAGGGCCAGCCCGGTGGGCGTCGCGTTGACGCGCAGCCAGCCGATGCCGTGGTCGCCGAACTGCAGCACACTGATGGGAGCGTCTTTACGCGCCAAGAGCCTCCTCCTTCCAACTGACCACACGCGGGATGAACATCTCGCCCCGCATCATATTGAGTTTGACAACTGCGGTGGCCGTGGCGCGAATGCGCCCCTGCCGCAAAGTACACACGCCGCGCACGGTAAACGTGCTGGACGACAGCGTGCCGTACTGCATCATCAAGTCGAGCACATCGCCCGAGGCGCCGCTAACTTCGGCCAGCATGTCGCGCGTTTCGGCGCCGCGGTCGTCGCCCGTAAAGAGTTCGCGGTCCGGCCCCGCGCGCCAGTTGATCAGGCGGTCGACTTCGCTGTCGCCCACGTCGGGCAGCGTCAGCAATACGTCGCGCGTGGCCGTGTTCAGGTTCACGCCATAATTGCCGTAGACCGTCAGCAGGTCCTTGAGGCCGGGGTTGCCGTCTTCGCCGAACCAGTCGTCGTCGCGCACGCCGCGCAGGTAGCGCAGTTCTTCGAGCGCGAAGAAGACCGCCCGCGGTTCGCCCTCGTGCACGCCCTCGGTCCGGCGCGAAATGATGCGCCGCAGTGCGCTGCTGCTCAGCGGGTCCACTTCGTCGAGCAGTTCGCGCGCAGCGCTGTTGATGTCGATTCGCGCCTGCGCGTCGGTGATCTCGACCACACAGCTATCGTTGGCATAGCTCTCGGGTACGTCGTAGAAGTCGCCCTCCTTGAACAGGTCGAGGCGCTTGGCCCAGGGCTGGCCATGGTGCGTGACGCCCGATTCGCCGCGGATGATCTCCTTGATGCGCTTGTTGCGCAGCTCGAGCATGCCGCGGTAGACGGCGCCGCGCGCGTACATCTTGGCGCGCACCACGTCGAGCGAGTAGGCGGCCGAGCGCCGCTCGAGCACGACGCGGTGGCCGAAGCCCAGCGTGAGCACGGTCAGCATGGCCATGACCCACATTACGCACATGAGCACGAAGCCGTCGCGCAGGCGGCGGCGCGAGATGCGTGGCGCGCTCACAACTCGTCTCCCAACAATTCGTTGAGTTGTTCGGGCGTTGGATAGTCTTCGGGCCGCATGCCGCGAAACGCCTGGCGGTGCCGCACCACGAGGTCCTCATCGAAGCCGGCGGGGTCGACCAGGCGCATGGTAATCTCGACGCCCTGGGGCAGGCCCCAGCCCTCCTCGTGTTGCTCGAAGAAGACCGGCTTGATCCAGCGGGGTGGCTTGTCGCGGTCGCGCTCGCGTGCCACGGGCATCCAGATGTAGCGCACGCTGAAGTCGGCCACGTTCTCGGCCACGGTAAACTCTTCTTTGGTGCTCAGCTGCAGCTTGCCAGGGTCGATCGGCGCACCGGGCGGCTGGCGCGCGGGCAGGGCCAACTCCACTTCGGCCTCCTGCCGCTCGATGGTGTCGCGCGTCGCGTTGTGCCGGTAGCGCACCCACATCAGATGGCGGCCTTCGGCGTCTTCCACATCCATGGGCTCGGTCACGGTGATCATCGTGAACTCGTCGTCTTCGCCCTGGAACAGATAGCCGGCCGGCCGCAGTACATTGTCCAGTTCGTGGCTCAGGATGCCGACGGCGATACGTGCGTTCAGGTAGCCATCGCCGCCCGACTCGGCCTGGCGCCAGGTGCGCAGCGTGCTGTGAAAGAGCCAATAGACCCCCGTCATCACGATGCTGATCAGAATCGTGGCCACCAGCATCTCGGCCAGGGTGAAGCCATCGCGCTTGCGCCGCCGCATCAGAAGCCCCCCTCGGGATTGGGAATCCACAGCTTCTCCGGCGGCAGCAGCGTCTGGCCTACGGCCTCGTGCTCGATGCCGGCGCGCGACCAACTGATCTTGATGGTGACCTTGCCCAGGTGCCCCTGAAACAGTTCGGCCATGCGTTCAAGCAGGTCGGGGTCGATGTCGAGGTCGGGCGGCGGCGGCGGCATCGGAATGTCCACCTGCTCAATCTGCCATTCCCAGCTGAAGCGCTCGAACGGCGGACCGAAGCGGCCATCGCGCTCCATCACACGCAGTTCAGGCTGCAGCTCGATCTCCGACAGCTTGCGCTCGAGCAGCAGACGCGCCGAGGTGTAGTCGCGTGATTGCGCACGCGCGGTAATGGCCTGGTCGAGCGCCCGGTGCACGACGAGTATCGACAGGCTGAGGATGCTCATCGCCACCACGGTCTCGACCAGGATGTAGCCGCTGCGCCGCACCTATCTGCGCTCCACCCGGATGCGGCCCAGCACGCCCTCCGTCTCGATCTCGAGGGCCGTGCGTCGGGTGCGCGTGTTGGTCAGCTTGATCTCGGCGCGGTCGCTGGCGCCGTTGGGAAAGCACGCGATGAAATAGGCGTCCACGTCGCGGTCCTTGCGCGCGCGCGGCCGCTCGAGTTCGAGCCAGGTGGGGAAGAACTGCTCGCGGCCATAGGCTTCCTCGACGAATTGGAAAACCTTGTCCTCGCCTTCCCAGCCCACGTGCCGCGCCACCCAGAACGACTGGCGCTCGTCGTCGAGGTACAGCCGGTACTCGCGGCTGTCGCTCACCGCGCGCTCTTGCACAAAGCGCAGCGTAGACACCAGTTCGTTCTGTGCACTGCGCAGACGGATGGCGCCCATCGCCGCGATATACACCGGCACGACGGCGCTGGAGATGATGCCGAGAATGACGACCACGACCAGCAGCTCGAGCAAGCTGAAGCCGTGGCGCGCGGCCGACGTGCGTAGGGCGGGCGGCATGCTCGGCTCAGCCGGCGCCCGGCTCTTCGGTCAGGCTCATGGCCGAGCTGCTGGTCACGTCGTCGGCCGTACCGGGCTGCCCGTCGGGCCCCGCACTGAACACGGTGTAGTTCGCCTTCAGAATATCGGTGGGCGGCTCGTAGACATAGGGATTGCCCCACGGGTCGGGCCGCACTTCCTTCACGTAATTGCGCCGGCCGCCGACCAGGTCTTCGAGCGAATTCGGGTACTCGTCGTTGTGGTCGAGCGCGTACAGGTCGATCGCGCTGCCATAGGTCGCAATGTCGCCCTTGGCCGCGCGCATCTTCGACTCTGTCACGCGGCCGCTGTACACGGTGACCACCATCCCGGCGAGAATGCCGATGATCACGGTCACCAGGATCAGTTCGATCAGGGTGAAACCGCCGTTGCTACGCATGGATTGCTGCCTCCTCACTGGCTTGTGTACGCCCGCAATGATTACACGTTTCCGCTTTACCGCGCGTCTCTCTCGTTCTGCACGACAACGCTGCCCGATGACCTGGCGTGTACAGGGTCCAGGAATTGCCGCTGCATCGCTTTACCCCGATACGCCGGCGCTCAGCGTGAGCATGGGCAGGAGCATGGCCACGACGAGGAAGCCGATGATGATGCCCATGAGCACGATGAGTACCGGCTCGAAGAGCGACGTCATGGCGCGCACGGCGCGGTCGACTTCCAGGTCGTAGGCGTCAGCCAGACGCTTGGTGATGGCGCCGATGCGCCCGCTCTCTTCGCCCACGTTGAACATGCTGATGACCATGGGCGGAAACAGGGTGACCCGGCCCATGCTCTCGCTGATGCTCTCGCCGTCGGTCACACCATTGTGGATGGTCTCGATCTCATCGCGGATGTGCACGTTACTCATGGTCTCGGCGGTGATGCGCAGCGACTGCAACACCGGCACCCCGTTGTCGAGCAACGTGCCCAGGGTACGCGCGAACTTGGCCATCTCGATCTTCTGTACCACGGTCTTGACCACCGGCATCTTGATGAGGAAGCGGTCCCACTGCGCGCGCCCCGTGGGCGTGCGGAAGTAGCGGGCCAGCCCGACGACCGCGCCGGTAATGCCGAGCAGCACGGCCCACCACCAGACGGCCATGAAGCCGCACACGGCCATAACGATCTGCGTGGCCAGCGGCAGCGGCACGTTGAACTCTTCGAAGACTGCAATGAACTGTGGAAAGACGAACGACACGAGAATGAAGATGGCGGTAAAGCCAACGAACAGTAGAAACGCGGGATAGACCATGGCGGCCACAGCCTTGCCGCGCAGCTCTTCTTCCTGCTCGCCAAAGGCGACCAGGCGCCACAGCACCTCTTCGAGCATGCCGCCCGTCTCGCCCGCGCGCACGAGGCTGCAATGGATGGCGCCGAAGACCTGCGGGTGCTGCTCGAGCGCCTCGGCAAAGGTACTGCCCTTCTGCACATCGTCGCGCAGGTCTTCGATAACCTTGGTGAATTTCGGGTTGGCGGTCTGCTCGGCAATGGTGCGCAGCCCGCGCGTAATGGGCATGCCCGATTCAATCAGGTTGGCCAACTGGCGCAGGAAGATATTGCGATCTTTCAGGCCGACGCGCACGAAGGCCTGGCGCAGCATGTCGGAGGCCTGCGCCTTCTCGACGTATTCCTCGACACGGATGGGGAAGTAGCCCATGTCGCGCAGGCGCGCCACGGCCGCCCGCTGGCTCTCGGCTTCGAGGATGCCGGTGGTGGCCTCGCCCGGCCGGCTCTTTACCTCATACTGAAACTGCGGCATCGCCCGTCTCGATGAGCGGCGCATCCACGCGCTCGGCGTCGGCGGTCACGCGCAGCACTTCCTCGACCGTGGTCACGCCGTCCATCACGCGGCGCCAGCCCGCCATGCGCAAGGTGCGCATGCCGTGCGCGAGGGCGTACCGCTTCAGGTCGAGCGAGGTCTTGCGCTGCACGGTCATCTCCTTCACTTCGTTGGTGAAGGGCAGCATCTCGTAGATGGCCACGCGCCCGCGATAGCCGGTGTGGCGGCAGGCGTCGCACCCCTGGCCGCGCCGGAACTCGGCGTGCGCAATTTCTTCGGGCTCGAGCATGAACTCTTCGCGCAGCACTTCGGCGTCGGGTTCTTCGCGCACGCTGCATTCGGGGCAGATGCGGCGCACCAGGCGCTGCGCCATCGACGCAATCATCGTGCTCGAAATCAGGAACGGCTCCACGCCCATGTCTGACAGGCGGGTCACGGCGCCGGCGGCGTCGTTGGTATGCAACGTGCTCAATACCAGGTGGCCGGTCAGGCTCGAGCGAATCGCCATTTCAGCGGTTTCGTAGTCGCGTATCTCACCGACCAGCATGATGTCGGGGTCGTGGCGCAGCATGCTGCGCAGCCCGCGCGAGAAGTCGAAGCCTATCTGCGGCATCACCTGCATCTGCGTGATACCGCTCAACTGATATTCAATCGGGTCTTCGATCGTGATGATCTTGCGGTCGAGTTTGTTCAGCTTCGACAGTGCCGCGTAGAGCGTGGTGGTCTTGCCGCTGCCGGTCGGGCCCGTGACCAGAATGATGCCGTGCGGCTTCGTGATGAAGTTTTCGAACTTGCGCATCTCGTCGGGCAGGAAGCCCAACTGGTCAAGCGTGAAACTCATCGAGGCGCGGTTGAGAATACGGATGTTCACCGTCTCGCCGTGCGGCGTCGGCAGAATCGACACGCGCAGGTCGTACTGGTTATCGCCGAACTTCGCCACGATCTTGCCGTCTTGCGGCAGGCGCTTCTCGGCGATGTTGAGGTTCGCCATAATCTTCACGCGCGAGACGATGGCCGGCTGATAGCCGCGGATGCCGGGCGGCACGGGCACCTGGTGCAGAATGCCGTCGATGCGGTAGCGCACGCGCAACTGGTCTTCGAACGGCTCGATGTGAATATCGGTGCAGTCGCTGTTAATCGCCTCGAGAATCAGCTCGTTCGTGAACTTGATGATCGACGCGTCGATGTTCTCGTCGCCCAGGTCCGCGCTTTGCAGGTTGCTCGCCGCGAGGTTGACGACGTTGCCGTCCTGCTCCTCGCTGATGAGCATCTTCTCCATGGTGTCCGCGCCGACACCGTAGAGCGCCTTGGTGGTCCTGGTGATCTCGCGCGGGGTCGCCACGACAGGCTCGACCCGCTGCTTCAGCACGAGGCGGATATCGTCGAGGAGCTGCGTATTGAGTGGATCGCTGACGGCGATGACGAGGGTGCCGTTGCGCTCTTGCACGGGCACGATGCCGTAGTGCGTGGCGAAGCGCGCGGGTACGCGGCCGGCCACGTCTTCGGCGATGTCCATCTTCGAGGGCAAGACGAAGCGCAACTCGCAGAAGGTGGCAAGCGCGCGGTACAACTCTTCCTCGCTTGCAAACTGCAGCGCCTCGATGGCCTCGACCAGGTTCACCCCGCGCTTCTCGGCTTCGCGGCGGGCCCGGTCGAGCTTCTCCTCGCTCAGTACTTCCTCGCGCAGCAAGTGCCGCTCAAATGCTTGTTGACCCTGCAACGGGCATCTCCTTCCCCCTGCGAAACCACCTGTGGCCGGGGGGCGGGTTACGTTGTGTGGCGAATGCGGTGCAGACCGGTAGCGGCTGCCGCCCGATGCTAGCAGCCGCCCGGCAAGCGCTCAACCAACCTGCGCTCAACCGGCCCGCGCGCCACCAACCCGCACGCCGCTCAGCGCGTATCGGTGGCCGCCAATTGCGCCAGCGCGCCCTCGGCCAGTTGGCGCACCTGCGCATCGGGCGATTCCTGGGCGCGCAGGAAACACTCGCGCGCGCTGCCCAGGTCTTCCAGCCCATGCCAGTAGGCCTCGCCCAGGTTCTGGTTGATCCACGCCACGGCGATGGGTTCCTGGCAGCGGCTGCGCACGGCCTCGAGTGCCTCGGCGCTGGGCATGCCGCCCGCCGCGCCGCTGTGCCCCGCGAGGGCCACCATCTCCTCGAGCGCCACGCGTGCCGCCAACGTATTGGGATACTGCGCCAGCACCTGCTCGTACTGGGCAAAGGCAGTATCGGGTTCCTCGCCGGCGGCGTGCAGCGCATACAGTGGCGCGTAGTCATGGGGGCGCGCCTCTTCCAGCATCTGGAAGCGCAGGCTGTTCATGGGGTCGCCCGCGAAGTGGTCGCTGTGTTCCGTGCGCAGCGCGTTGTAGGCCTGCCACGCCTGCGGATAGCGGCCCAGGTGGCTGAACTCGATATCGGCGATAAGCGCCTGCGCCTCGGCGGCCTGGACCGGGTCGGCCGTATCGGCCAGCGCGGCCTGCAGCGTACGCATCGCCTCGCGCGGGGTTCCCTGTGCAACCTGTTCGCGCGCACGCGCAACCGCCGCCGGCGCCGCCGCGGTTTCGGTCGTGACACCCTGTGCGAGCTGGCTGCCGGGGCCGGCTGGCTGACTGCCCACGTAGAGCCCGAATGCCAACATCACCACGAAGACACCGGCCGTGGCGGTGGCGCCGGCCAGATGCGGCCAGCGGAATCCGGTGCCGGCCGTCTCGCGCTGTTCAATCTCGGCGCGCAGCCCGGGCAAGAGGTCGCCCGAGAAAGCCACCGGCTGCGCGGGCAGCGTGCCGACAAAGGCGCGCAGGTCCTCGGCCTCGCGCCGCAGCGCGGGCGACGCCGCGAGGCGCCGTTCGAGAAAGGCCTGATCTTCTGCGGTAAGCGGTTCGTACAGGGATGCCGCAATCAGCCCCCGCGCGCGGCGGTCTTGCCACCAGCCGACCCAAACACTAAGCACCGGTCGTCTCCTCGTAGAAGTCCGTCAACTCGGCGCGCAATTTCTTGAGCGCGCGAAACAAATGCACCTTGACACTGCCGACCGTACAGCCGAGTTCTTCGGCGATTTCGGCCAGGGACAATCCCTCGTAGTGGCGCATAATAAAAACGGCGCGCTGGGTGCGTGAGAGGACATGCAGCGCTTCGCGCACGCGCTCGTCGATCTCGGCGGCGCGCACGGCCTGCCCGGTCGACTCGGTGGCGGGCTCGATATCGGCGCCCTCGCTGGCCCGGGCGAAGGTCTCGTCGAGCCGGTCCTGCTTGCGGCGGTTGCGCCGGCGCACGTGGTCGATCGATTGATTGGCGGTCAGGCGCAGCAACCACGGCAAGAACCCGCCCGTCGGCTGCCAGGCGTGTATCTTGTTGTAGGCCTTTAAGAAGGCTTCTTGCGACACGTCGAGCGCGTCCTCGCGGTTGCCGGTCAAACGGTACGCCACGGCATAGACCCGGCCCTGATAACGGCGGACCATCTCGTCGAAGGCCGCTTCATTGCCGTCTTGCAGGGCGAGCGCCAGTTCCTTATCGCCCTGAGCCGCCAGGTCCATGTGTGCTTCCTGTCCCACGGGCAAACGTCCTTGCGTTGCCTAAGGTTAACAGCTTGGGCCGCCTTGCTTCAGGCAACGAACAGGTAGTCGCGGCCTTCGGCATAGCCACGGCTACCCAGCCACGCACGCAATTGCGCCCGCGCGCCGGGCACCCCCACCGCCACCACGATGCGGCCGCTGCCCGGCGGGCCCAGCGCGGCCGGCGGCACCACCGGCACACCGTGTATCGGTTGGCCGAGGCGCCGCGGGGCCACCTCGACCACGTACGCCGGGCGGCGGCCGGGCGGCCACGCGCGCAGCCAGGCCTTGCCGGCCAGGCCGGCGCCCCACTGCACGAAGGGCGCGCCATCGGCGAGGAAGGTGTCGAGCAGGTGTGCGCGCTTCAATTGAAAGAAGGCCTCGGGCCGGTAGCGCGGGTCGGTGCGCGAGGCCCGCTGCATCGTATCCCGCCACGCCAACAAGGGTTCCGGGCAATTGGCGATCTGACCGCCGCGCGCCAGAAGCCGCAACACGAGGTCGTAGTCTTCCGGCCCATCGAAGGCGCGATAGCCGCGCAGCGAATCGAACGTGGCGCGCCGCATGAGGAAGGTGGGGTGCGCCACAGGACATTCGACAAGCCGCGCGCGGGCGACTTGCCACGGCCAACGCTGCCGGTTGAGCCAGGCGGCATAGCGCAGGCGCCCGCCGCCCGCGGCCGGCCCAAACACGCGCACCGCCGTGCCGCACAGCCCGAGCGCGGGCCACGCCCGCAACAAGGCCCACTGACGGCCAAGGCGGTCGGGATGCGCGA
>CAYMLC010000072.1:0-640 GCA_964390765.1 uncultured Nitrospirales bacterium | reverse complement strand
CCGGGCGAGGAAGGCACCCGCGGCATGCGCGGCAGCGTGGTTCAATGCTGCGGCGAGACCGCGCCCGGGGTTCTCGAGGAGCCGGATGCGGCGGTCGCGCGCGCCCGCCATGCGCAGCATACGCGCGCTGGCATCGGTGCTGTGGTCGTCGATGGCCAGCAGCTCCCAATCGGCGAAGGTCTGGGCACAAATCGAGGCCAGTGCCGCGTCGAGGTGGGCGCCCGCATTGCGGAAGGGCAGCAGCACGCTGACGCGCGGCGACAAGCCGGGACGCTTAGCCGGCGCCGGGCGCGGGGTCGTCGCCGCCGTGGTCGTATTGCGCGAGGTAGGGCTGTACGCGCTCGGCAATGAAGTCTCGCACCGCGCGCACATGCTCGACCACGGTACCCATCTGCCCCGGCGCGATGGGATGTTGCTGGAACAATCCCTTCACCTCGACATAGACCTCGCGGCGGCTGTGGCGGTACGACTCGATGATGACGTTGAGGTTGCCCGGCTGCTCTTCCGTTTCCGGCAGGGCAAAGCGCAGACCGCCCTGCGCCACCGGCCGCTGGAAAAAGGGCTGGATGCGGCCGGCCTGCCGGCACACATGGTCGAGCAGAAACTGGCGTGCGTCTTCGTGGTGCGTCAAGGCCAGCGT
>CAYMLC010000071.1:0-10493 GCA_964390765.1 uncultured Nitrospirales bacterium | reverse complement strand
AAGCGATATCGAATCTCTGGCTGGCAAGACGGCACTCGTTACCGGCGGCGCAAAGCGGCTGGGTGCGGCCGTCGTCCGAATGCTGGCCCAGGAGGGCGCGCGTGTCGTCATTCACTATCGCCATTCGCGAGATGAGGCGGAAGCGCTGGAGACCGACTTGCGCAGCGGCGGTACGCAGGTCTTTCTGACACCGGGCGACCTGGCCTCGCCCGCCGCCGCAAAGGATGTATTCAGCGATGCCGTGAACGTGGCGGGGCCCATCGATATCCTGATCAACAGCGCCAGTATCTTCCCCGAAAGCCGCTGGCACGACGCACCGCTCGAAGCCGTGCACGAATCGGTCGACGTCAACGCGCTGTCGCCCTTTGAACTGGCGAGGGCCTTCGCCGCCCAGCAGCGGCCCGGCGCCATCATCAACTTTCTCGATACGATGGTGCTCGACAACGACCGGGCACACTTCGCCTATCACCTGAGTAAACGCATGTTCTTCACCATGACCAAAATACTGGCGGTCGAGTTGGCGCCGCACGTGCGCGTCAACGCCGTGGCGCCGGGCCTGGTGCTGCCCCCGCCCGACAAAGACGAGCGCTACCTCGCCGAGCGGGCGCACACCAATCCGCTCCAGCGCTATGGTTCGGCCGATGGCATTGTCGAGGCGGTGCGCTTTCTGTTGCGCAGCGGCTTTGTGACGGGGCAGACCATCTATGTAGACGGTGGACGCCACCTGCGCGGGGTGATGTATGGCACCTGAATCCGCCGGCCCGGGCGTGGGTAAGCCAAGCGGTCGCATCTTCATCCGCGACCTGTCGACCCGCTGTATCATTGGCATCAACCCGGATGAACGCGAAAACGAGCAGGACGTCATCATCAACATTGTCCTGCTCGCCGACCTGCGGCCCGCCGCGCAAAGCGACCGTATCGAAGACGCGGTCGACTACAAGACCGTGAAGAAGAAGGTGCTGGCGCTGGTCGAAGGATCCAGCTTCTTCATGATTGAGCGCATGGCCGACCGCATCGCCGCGCTGTGTCTCGAGGATGCGCGTATTCAGCAGGCGACGGTGATGGTCGATAAACCGGGTGCCCTGCGCTATGCACGCAGCGTGGCGGTAGAGGTGACGCGGACGCGCGAGGCGTGAGCCATGGCGCTGGAAACGGCCTACATCGCGTTCGGCGCCAACCTTGACCCAGAAAAGAATATTGAAGCCGCACTCAACCAGTTGGCCACCGCGGTGCGCGTATATGCGATCAGCACGGTCGTGCGTACGCCGGCGGTCGCGCGGCCCGAGCAGCCCGACTACCTGAACGGCGTGGTCGCCATCGAGACGGCGGCGTTTCCGCGAGCGCTGAAGTTTTCGGTACTGCGTGGAATCGAACAAGCACTCGGGCGTGTTCGTAGCGCTGTCAAGGACGCACCCCGCCCGATCGACCTGGACCTGTTACTCTATGGACGGCGGTGCGTTGCAGAAGAGGGGCTGGTGTTGCCCGACCCTGATATCCGGCGGCGGGCTTTCGTGGCCGGGCCACTGCTCGAGTTGGCGCCGGACCTGACCCTTCCCGATACGGGCGAAGCGCTGCGCGCGATAGTAGACGAGAAAGAGGTACAAGCATTATGCCCCGAAATGGCGCTCACACAGAGACTGCGTACCAACTTACTGGCCTGAATCACGAGCGCATTGCCTCGCTCATCCGCGAGTTGCTGAGTGAATTGGGCGAAGACCCCGACCGTGAAGGCTTGCTGAAGACGCCCGAACGCGTTGCCCAGGCGTGGGACTTCATCACGGGCGGAAATCGCATGAGCGCCGACGCTCTCGTGAACGGGGCGAAGTTCGAAGTCGAACACAACAACCTTATCATCTCGCGCGACATCGAGATTTACTCATTGTGCGAGCATCACCTGCTTCCCTTCTTCGGGCGCTGCCACATCGGCTACATCCCCGGCAAGCAGGTGCTCGGACTGAGCAAGTTGGCGCGCATCGTCGATCTGTACGCCCGCCGCCTGCAGATACAAGAGCGGCTGACGGCACAAATCGCCGACGAGATCATGCGCCAGATTGACGCGCAAGGCGTGGGCGTGGTGATCGAAGCGCGGCACATGTGCGCCATGATGCGCGGTGTAGAAAAGCAGAACAGTGTGATGACCACCAGCAGTGTGCTGGGCACGTTCAACGACAACGACACCACCCGCAGCGAGTTCTTCTCGCTGCTCGACCGCCCCGTCCACTAGCCCGGGCCGCTTGCGCGCCCCAGGGTCGGGTTGCTACGCTTCTGCCTTCCCGGGGCTGTAGCTCAGATGGGAGAGCGCTGCGTTCGCAATGCAGAGGTCAGGGGTTCGATCCCCCTCAGCTCCACCAGCTTTTGCCGGGTGTGTTTTCCATGCCGCACACATCACCCGCCGGGGTTCTCGTACCAGATAACCCCCAACCCGCGCGTTTCTTCACAGGTCAAAACATCCAGGTCGCCATCGCCGTCCAGGTCGACGAGTTCGACCCGGTCGAACTTGATGCCTTCCCGACCGGCGATGTCGAAATCGAAGGCGAGCGTTTCGAGGTCGAGCGCGACGATGCCGCGCTTGCGAAATGCGTGCTCGCACGACATGACCACCTCGGCCCGGCCATCACGGTCGATGTCGGCCACGGCCATGCCCTTGGGCGTGCCAGTGTCTGGCGGCGCCTCCGCGGTGTGGCGGTGCCAGTCTCCATCGCGTAAGCGGGTATAGCGAAACAGCCGCCGCTCGGCCTTGCCGCCCACCACAATCTGCAGCGGGTCCGGTGGTGTGGGCCGACCCGCCCAACAGAACATCATCTCGGCTTCGCCCGCCGGGCCCATGCGCGCGACCGGCCAGGGCGCTTCGGCAGCGCCGGGGTTGCGCATCCAATAGACGCCCCGCCCGGCACCGCGCCGTTCACTTGCGACGATATCCGGCCGGGCATCGGCATCCACATCGACGGCGCGCAGCGACATGATCCACGCGGCGTCGTGCTGCGGCTGCCAGGTCCACGCGTCGAGGTCGCGCGGGTTTGGGGGACGCACGAGCCAGCCGACCGCCGCATCGCTACCCTTGGCGCCCAGCACCAGGTCCTCGTCGCCGTCGGCATCCACATCCATGGGCAGCGCAAACATCCACTGCGCGACCCCCTGCGTGGCGGGTATGGCTTCGGTCTTCCACGCCGCCGCGTCGAGGTAGGCGGCCGCCTCCGCGGGCGCCCAATGCACATACACGGTGCGGGTCTCGCCCTCGCAACTACTCACCACATCCAGGGCGCCGTCGTTGTCGAGGTCAGCGAATACCGCGTCTTCGCCGTCGGCCACAGTGCCGACCGTTACCGCTGGCCATGGGCGGCGCACCGCTTCGGTACCGGGGTGCAGATAGACCCGCACCACCCCGCCTTCTTCCCATGCCGTGGCGATGTCCAGGTGGCCGTCGCCATTGGCGTCGGCCAGGCGCACGCCGTCGGCCCCGCGCGAGGTGGCGTCGATCGTGTGGCGTATCCACGGCTCCGCGGCGGCGGCGCAGGCGGCCAGCCAACAGAGCAGCGCGGCGAGGGGAATGCGGATGGGCTGGGCACACAACATGGCGCCACGCTAGGCTCGCGACGGGGTGCGGTTCAAGGTGCAGCCGATTGCCAACGGTAGGACCAATTCGACCTTGGCCCCCGGAAACTGGTACGACGGTCAAGAATGCGTGAGCAGCGCGGCCGGGCACGCCGCGGGATACAGGCCTCACGCGGGCCGGTCAGACCTGAAAGGCAGTTCAATGGACAAGATGATGGGCGGCGATGTCGTCGCGCGGATGTTGCATAACGAAGGCGTCGAGGTGGTTTTCGGCATCATCGACGGTTCGTACTTCGGGTTGTATTCGAGCTTGCGCAACTACGGCATCCGTCTGGTCACGCCGCGGCACGAGGCGTGCGCGGTGCATATGGCGGCGGCCTATGCGCGGCTGACCGGCCGCCTGGGCGTGGCCATGGCCAGCAATGGCCCCGGCGTGGCCAATGTGCTGCCCGGCGTGGCGGTCGAGAATGGCGAGGGCAACCGGGTGCTCTTGCTCACGAGTACGCGCCGTGCGCCGATTGGCTATCCCGACCGCGGCGGTACCTACCAGTACTTCAACCAGGCGGGCGTGACGAAGCCGATGACCAAGTGGTCGGGCCGCGTGCCTGCGGCGGGCCGGGTGCAGGAATTCATGAAGCGTGCCTTTCGCGTGTCCTGGCGCGGGCGGCCCGGCGTGGTCCATGTCGATGTCCCGGAAGACATCCTGAACAACAAGATGGAGGTGGGTGCGTTTCCGGCTCCGCCGAGCTACCGGCGTACGGCGCCGATGGTGCCCGCGGCAGACGAGGTGCAGGCGGCGGCGCAGCTGTTGCGTGCGGCGCAGGTGCCCATGATTCACGCGGGCTCAGGCGTTATTCATGCTGGCGCCTTCGAGGAGTTGCAGGCGGTGGCCGAGTTGCTGCACGCGCCGGTGACCACGAGCTGGGCCGCACGCGGGGCGCTGCGCGAAGACCACGAGCTGGCCATACCGATGGTGCACGTGCAGCTGAACAATACGGTGCGCAACGAAGCCGACGCCGTGCTGACGCTGGGTTCGCGCATTGGCGAGACGGACTGGTGGGGCAAGCCGCCCTATTGGCGCAGTGCGGCCGAGCAACGCATGGTGCAGGTCGATATCGATGAAGAGATTCTGGGCCTGAACAAGCCAGCCGACATAGCGGTGCTGGGCGACATCAAGCTCTTCCTGAATGCGCTGCGCGTGGTGCTCGAGCGCGAAGGGGCGGGCGAGTTGGCGCCGCGTCGCCAGGCCGTGAACAAGTTCAGGGAATTGCGCCAGAAGGACCGCGCCAAGCTGGACAAGGCGCTCAAGGATATGGACGACCCACTGAACACGGCGCACGTGGCGACGGTCTGCCAGGAGGTTTTTCCCGAAGACGCCATCTACGTGATCGACGGCGGGAACACGGCCATCTGGGGCAACTTCTTCCACGAGATTCGCACACCCGGCACGGTGCTGGGTACGCCGAAGTTCGGCATGCTGGGCGCGGGTGTGGCGCAGGCCATCGGCGCGCAGGTGGCCTGCCCTGACCGGCCGGTCTACGCCATCGTCGGCGACGGTGCGATGGGCTTCAATCAACAGGAAGTCGAGACCGCGGTACGCAACAAGCTGCCGGTCATCTATCTGGTATGTGTGGATAATCAGTGGGGCATGGTGAAGATGAACCAGCAGTTCACCTTGAAGCCGCTGAAGACACTCATCTTCAAGTCGCTGGCAGAAGAAGAGACCATCAACGCGGATTTCTCGGAGGTGGATTACGGGAAGCTGGCCGAGGCGATGGGCGCGCACGGCGAGCGGGTGCGGGCATCCGGCGAGCTGCGCCCCGCCATCGAGCGGGCGCGCCAGAGCGGCGGGCCGGCGGTGATACACGTGGATGTCGACCCGGTGAAGCACATGTGGGCGCCCAGCCTGATCGAGTTCAAGAAGATGCACGCGGAGCCCAAGGGGAAATAGCGCCGTGGTCGATGTCGACGCGGCGCAGCTTCAGTTCAACAGCGGCGGACTTTGGGCGCTCAACGCGGTCATCGGGCTCATCATGTTCGGGGTCGCGCTGGACCTGCGCACCGAAGATTTCGCCCGGGTCGTGCGCTTGCCCCGCGCACCGCTGGCGGGTCTACTGGCCCAGTTTCTCGTGTTGCCCGCGTTCACCTTTCTGCTCACACGCGTACTGGACCCGGCACCCAGCATCGCGCTCGGTATGATCCTCATCGCGGCGTGCCCGGGCGGTAACCTCTCAAACTTCCTCACGCACTTTGCCGGCGGCAATGCGGCGCTGTCGGTCAGCATGAGCGCCGTGTCGACCGTGGCGGCCATCTTCATGACACCGCTCAACGTGGCGGTGTGGGGCAGCATGCATCCCGATACCGCCGCCATTCTCACGAGCATCCGCCTCGACCCGCTGCAGATGCTGCTGGTGGTGTTTCTCATTCTCGGCCTGCCCATGCTTGCCGGCATGGGTGTGGCGCGCTGGCGCCCGCGCCTCGCCGCCCGGCTGCATGGGCCCTTCAAATACTTCAGTGTGGCCTTCTTCCTGCTCTTCGTCGGCTTTGTGTTCTGGCAGAACTTCGATGTGTTCACCGTCTATATCGGTGCCGTCATAGGGGCTGTCGTGCTGCACAATGCTCTGGCCTTGAGCAGTGGCTATGGCGCTGCGCGCCTGCTGCGCCTCGAAGGGCGCGACCGGCGCGCCGTCACGCTCGAGGTCGGCATCCAGAATTCCGCCCTGGGGCTCACGCTCATCTTTTCGTTCTTCGGCGGCCTGGGCGGCATGGCGCTGGTCGCTGGCACCTGGGGCATCTGGCACATCATCGCGGGTCTCACCATCGCCTCGCTGTGGTCACGGCGCCCGGCGGGCGTGCCGTTGGCGGCGCCAGAGACCGCATGAACCGCGCGGTCCTGGTCACTGGTGCGGGCGGCTATGTGGGCCGTGGCGTCGTGCAGCGTCTGGCGCGGCAGCCCGATGCGTTTCATGTGGTGGCGATGGATGTGCGCGAGGTGCCGGCCGCAGACCGAATCGCGAGCGTGACCTATGTCACCGGCGACATCCGCGCGCCGGGACTCGAACAGACGCTGCGCGAACACGCTATCGCCTGCGTGGTGCATCTGGCTTCGATTGTTAATCCGGGTAAAGACCAGGACCGCGCCTTCGCATGGTCGGTCGACGTGCAAGGCACCGAGAATGTGGTGCAGGCGTGTCTCGCAGCGGAGGTCGAGCAGTTGATCGTCACCAGCAGCGGGGCGGCCTACGGCTACTACGCCGACAACGCGGTGTAGCTGTGCGAGGATGACCCCGTGCGCGGGAATCCGGAGTTTGCCTACGCCGACCACAAGCGCCAGGTGGAGGAGCGGCTGGCCCGCTATCGCGACACGCACCCGGGTCTGCGTCAGTTGGTCCTTCGCTCGGGTACGGTGCTGGGTGCAGAGACGGACAACCAGATTACAGCGCTGTTTCACAAGCCATTCATCCTGGGCATTGCCGGGGCCGACTCGCCCTTCGTGTTCATATGGGACGAAGACCTGGCGGACATCATCGTGCGTGGTATCGCGGAGAATGCGGCGGGCATCTACAACGTAGCGGGCGATGGTGTGATGACGATGCGCGATATTGCGCGCGCGGTGCAGCGGCCCTTTGTGCCTGTGCCCGCTTGGCTGTTGCGGGGCGTACTCGCGTTGCTGAAGGCATTGCGCGCCACGCCGTATGGGCCCGAGCAGGTGAACTTTCTGCGCTACCGGCCCGTACTCGACAACACGCGCCTGAAGCGTGTCTTCGGCTACACGCCGCTGAAGACCTCGCGCGAGGCTTTCGCCTTCTACCTCGAACATGCGCGGCGGCGCGGGCGCGCATGATCAGCGAGCATCGCTATGCCGGCCAGGCCGTTCTAATCACAGGTGGTGCGGGCGGGCTGGGCCGGGCGATGGCCGCCGCCTTCACCCACGAGGGCGCGCACGTGATGGTGGCCGACCGCAACGAAGCGGCCCTCGCCGATGCGCAGTCGCGCCTGGCCGATGCGGGTGTGGACGTGGCGACTACGGTGTGCGACGTTACCTGCGCGGAAGCATGTGCCGCCGCCGTGGCCACGACGTGTGCGGCCTTTGGCCGGCTCGATGTGCTGGTGAACAACGCCGGCCTTACGCACGTGAGCCCTTTCGCGCAGACGCAGCTGGACGTCTATCGCCGCGTGATGGAAGTGAATTTCTTTGGCGCCGTGCACATGACCCAGGCCGCCCTGCCGCATCTGCGCGCCGCGCGCGGGCGTATCGTGGTGATGAGCAGCATCGCCGGTTTTGCGCCGTTGCTCGCGCGCACCGGCTACTGCGCCAGCAAGCATGCGTTGCACGGCTGCTTCGACACGCTGCGTGCCGAGCTGCGTACCGATGGCGTATCGGTGACGCTGGTGTGTCCGAGCTTCGTCGACACAAACTTTGCGCGCGAAGGGCTGGCCGGTGATGGCGCCCCTCTGCATTTCGAGCGCGCTACGCTGGGCCGCCTGTTGACGCCCGCCCAGGTGGCTGCAGCGGTGTGCGATGCGGCGTATAGGCGGAGGGCGCGCATCGTGTTGTCGCCCACGGGCAAGCTGGCCTGGTGGGTATCACGGCTGGCGCCAGCGTACTATGAACGCGCGATGGCGCGGCGCTTCGCCCGCGAACTGGCGCGCGAGCAAGGGAGAGCGTCTTGAACTTTACACTGATTACCAGCGTGATGCGTTGGACGACCGGCGTGGTGTGTGTGTCCGCCTACGGCCTGTCACTGGTGGCGTTCCTCTACTGGGCCTACGTGACCGTCTATTCCTTTCTCGCGCAGCCGGCTTCCGGTGGCAAGGAACTCATCCATCTGTTGCTGCAATCGATCGAATTGCTGCTGATCGTACCCATTCCCGCGGTTATCGGCGTGGTCGTCTATCAGACGCTGCAACAGGTGGCCGACCCCAAGAACCCGGGTCTTGAGCAGAGTCACCACCAGGTAAATGTTGCCAAGAGCCTGCTTGCCGGTCTGCTCGTCACGGTTACCGGTACCACGCTGCTCGACTTCCTGATCCTCGGACAATACGAACTCGAGGCCTTCATCGGCGGCGCCCTGCTGATGGCGGGGCTCAGCCTCTATGTCTGGGTAGCGCGGCGCGGCTAGTTCTCCGCATCGCCTGCGTGCAGCACGAGGGCGTCGAGGTAGACGGCCGCCTCGCCCTGGAGCGTGGGCGCATTCGTATAGCGGAACTCCAGCGCATCCTGCTCGCCGGCAAAGCGCGTAAGGTCGAGCACCACTTCCCGGTAATCCGCGAAGTCGGGCTGCTGTGCACCCGAGAAACTGGCGATCCGCGTCGGGCCGAAAAACACATCGAGGTCCAGCACTGCGTCGGCCGCCGGAATGGCCAGCTGAAAGCGCAGCGTGATCGGCGTGACGTCGGGCAGCGTGATGAGTTGGCCGATGGAGGCCGTCTCTGCAGAGCCGTCCGGGGTGCCGCCAAAGAAGACCCAGTGCTCTCCCGAAAAGGGACCGGGCGGGCGGTCGCCGCAGAGCGCAACATTGCAGATGACCCGGTCAAAGTTGAGCGACTGTTGCTCCCAGGCGGGCGAATCGGGACCCAGCTCGAAACCGGGGTCCAGCAGCACGCCGGGTTCCGGTTCGCCGTCGCGCTGAAAGATGGCAGTGATGCGCGTGTCTTCGAAGATCGCGAGCGTGGCTTGTGGCAGCGTCGCGTTGATGCCACGGCCGCGCCACCCGCTGAAGGAATAGCCGGGCGCCGGCGATGCGGTAATCGTGATCTCGGTACCGGCGAAATAGGTGGTTTGCTCGGGCACAGCGCGCACCGTGCCCGCACCCACCGGAAACGCCTCGAGTGTGAGTTGGTGAAACGCATTGGGGGGGCACCCGCAAAGGACGAGGGCGGCACCCGCAAGAAGATAAGTAGCACGCATAAATGGGGCTCCCTTCGCCGCTTAGAACAAGCCGCCCGGATTGTCGCCGTTGATGAACTCGCCCAGATTGAAGATGGCGGCGAGCATGGCGTTGAACAGATCGATAATCACAAAGAAGATGTCGAACACGTCGAAGATGTCGTTCACGCCCATTTCCGGTTCTCCCTGGCCAGATGGCACCGGCCCGTTGTATACACCCTGCTAGTCCTTACGCTTCGCTTCGTCATTCGTTGCAGCAGACGCCACGGGCCGCAGCGGGGGCACGCCCGCGCTCCGCGCGTCGTCTGGCCTGTCCGAGCGTGCCTCCGGTGTTGTTGTGGAGGCAGCGCCCGAGTCTTGCGCGTCTTCCGGCGGAGGGGCAGGTGCGGCCACGCCCGCTTCGAGCACAGCAGCATAGGGCCCCAGCCCCAGGTGCAAGCCGTCGGGGGCATCGCCGCCCTCGTGCCACGCGGCTAGCGTCGTGCCGGCCGCCGTGTGCAGTGCATACCACGCCTGTTGCAGCGCCACGCGGGCGGCGGCAAGTTGCGAATCGGCGCGCACGCGGTCGCGTTGCGCCTGGTTGAGCCGCGCCAGCGTCGTCTTGCCCGCATTGTATTCTTCGGCCACCAGGTCGCGCTGACGCCGCACCAGGCTGCTCGTGGTGCGCTGCAGCACCAGCCGCTCTTGCGCCTTGCGTAACCGCGTCAGCGCCTCGTGCACGTCTGCGTTCACATTGATGGCGGCCTCGGCCTCGCGTTGTTCGGCCTCGCGTGCCGCCGCCTGGGCCTCGGCCACTTCGGCGCGGCGCCGCCCGCCGGTGAACAGATCCCATGAGACCCCTACTCCCACCACCGGACTCAGGTCGTCGGGGTCGATAGCCGCGCCCTGGCTGCGCTGGTCCTGCACGCCGGCCAGCACCCCCACCTCCGGCCAATAATCGCTGCGGCGCGCCCGCACCTGCGCGCGCGTTCTAGCCACGGCCAGGCTGCGCTGGGCGAGATCGGGGCGATAGTCTTGCGCCAGCCGGAGCAGGGGCGCAGCGGGCGGCGCG
>CAYMLC010000070.1:0-10519 GCA_964390765.1 uncultured Nitrospirales bacterium | reverse complement strand
CACGATGAAGTCGATAATGCGCGCGACGAGACCTCGTGGATCCTCCTCGTCCTCACCTTCACCCTCACCTTCGCCTTCGCCCTCGCCTTCTCCTTCACCCTCACCTTCACCCTCACCTTCACCCTCACCTTCACCCTCACCTTCGCCCTCACCTTCACCTTCACCTTCGCCCGTTGTCTCGCGCTCGATGGACACCGTGATGCCGTTCGAGCGCGCGATGACCACACCGGTCACCTCGTTGAAGATGAGGCTGTAGAACCCGCCCGTATTGGCCGGGTCCAGGAATGCCAGAATGTCGCCTGCGGGCGAGACGAACTGCACGCCGCCGGGTTCGCCGAAGCCGAACGAACCACCGATCGCGAGGTCGCCATTGTCGAACACGCCCGAGGCGCCACCCGACAGATAGTCGCCCGCTTCGCCCAGCAGCCGGCCGGCGTCCTCCCAGACCAGTGGCGTGCCGGTCTCGAACGCGTTCAGGATGTCGCTCACGGCGAAGGCGCGCAGTTCCCGCTGCCCACTGTCCATGCTGTAGACCTCGTCCCGGCTGGCGTCGAGTGCGAGTGAAGCGCTGAAGCCGAAGGGCGGCTTCTCCACAATGGTCTGCTTGCTGTTCGGCCGCTCGACAACGGTCTGGAAACGCAGCGCTTTCTCATCGGCCGACAGGTCGAGCACGACCAGTTCGCTGCCGGCAAAGTCGGGCAGGCCGACGTCGAGCAGTAGCAGGTCGTTCGGCAGGAGCAGGCCATCGAAGTGCGGGCGCGTGGCCAGGATGGTGCTCTCGGTGAAGTTGGCGGGCGCCACGGGATTCAGCCGGTACAGTTCGCCCGTGAAGCCGGCGCCCAGGATGATGTCGCCGTTCGGGCGTTGCACGCAGAAGCCGGGGTCCCCGGTATAGCCGCCGGCCACCGGTGTGAACGCGTCCGCGCCGACCGCGTCTTGAATGAACACGGCGCGGCCATTCCAGACGAGCAAGCGCCCATCTTGAAGCGCGCAGCCGCTGACGCCGAATGCGCCTTCGGCGGGCGCCGGAAAGTTTTGCAGGGTGGTAAAGGTCTGGGTCCAGGCCGGTGCCGCCAGCATAGCCAGGCAAAACGGCACGACCCACAAGAGTCGTCGAGACATGATTCAGTTCCCTCTGCCCGCGATCACGCGGCGGGCGGTTGGTGGCGGCGGGCCGGTGTGCGTGGGCGCTTGCGCCCGGGCCCGTCCGCTTCAGGTGTGTGCAATGGGATATGGTTGCGCGGGTCGGTCTTCTGGCTTCCGGTTCGGCCTACTGGCCACGCCTTCCCGCCGTTGCCGGCAGTGGCAGTCTGTGGCGTTCGTCCCCGGTTACAGCAGCGCGTCTGCGACGGATTCGCACCGTACTTCCCGGCACCCGCGCGCAAGCGGCGGTCATGTCGTCTGGCGTGTCTCCCCGGTTGGCCCCTTCCCCACACCCAGCGTACGAGAGCGGGGCGGCGGCCGTCAATTGGCCGTGTTGGCTGCGACGCCGCCGGTCAGCGTTTCGAGGCGGAACAGACGTGTCTCGCCGGCCTTCAGGCCCAGCGGCAGACTCGCCCGCTGGGGCCAGCCGAGGTCGGGGTTCGCCAGGTCGTACACGTCGTAGAAGCGGTGCAACTCGAGCGTGCGGTCGCCCGGTTTGCGCGAATGCACGGCGATCAGGCGGTCGCCCACATGCAATGTATCGAAGAGCGGACGCACCTCCGGCTGCACCACGATGGGAATCTCCAGCAGCGAGAGAATGCTGCGTAACACCGCTGGGGTCAGGTGCGGCTCGGCCAGGAAGACCGTGGCCCCGCCGTTCTCGAAAAAGCGGATGGCGATGCTCGGGTCGCCCGAATCGCGATAGGTCGCCAGCACATCTACATTCTGGTCGCGAATGTAGAACAGGGGATTGAGGCGGCGCGCCGTACCGAACTCCTCTTCTTCACTCAGCCAGACGCCGCCCAGCCGATAGAGCGAGCCCGTCACGCCGCCGTCTACATAGAGCTGGATGTCCATCTGCACGGTGGCCCGCGTGTGCTTGGTCAGCCGCTCGCTTTCGTTGATGTAGCCCGGCGCATACAGCCACAGCGCGGCCGAGGCCTGCCGCTCGAGCACACCGTGCAGGCGGGCGCGGCGCTCTTCAGGCAGCGCAAAGGCATTGAGGAAGAGATAGGCGTCGGCCCGCGGCACGCGCTCTTCGATGACATCCTGCAACAGACAGAACGCCACCGGTACGCCCGCGCGCAGGGCCGCGTCGCGCGCGCGGTGCAGCAGCAAATCGTTGATGCCCGAGCCGGGACGCTGGTAGTAGCGGGCCATCTCGTCGACCACCACCATCAGCGCGGGCTGCAGCGGGTCCATGGCGGCAGGCGCTTCGCCTTCGGCGGCCTCGGGCGACCACAGCCGGTCATAGATTTCGCGCATTTCGCTGAAGGTCCGCCATTGTGCGCGGTCCAGCAGTGCGCCCTGCCCGTCGAGGTCGCCCCAGAACAGGCCGCCGCCCCGCACGAGCGTCTGCGCGAAATTGCGCCACTGCACGTTGAACACATCGCTGGCACGTACGCCGCGCATGCGCCCGACTTCACCGGTCACCGGGTCGCGGCTGACCCCCGTGCGGGTGTCGTCGATCAGAAACCACTGTTTGCCCCGGAAGATTGCGCTGTCGAGCGGGCCCATGGGGCCACCCGCACCGCCGAGCCCGCGGTCGCGCAGCGAGACCGGGCTGATGAAGCCGTCGATGTCACTGTCGATGAGGAAGCCGAGGCCCAGGTGCCCGGCGTCTTCCGGCAGTGGTTCGAGGCTGTAGCCGTAGGGCGCATAGACCGGGGCACGCGGTTCGGCGGCCGCCTTGGCAGCCGTGGCGAGCGCGGCAATGGCGTCGGCCTGTACCTCGGACTGATAGGCCAGAAAGTCGATGTTGGGCTGGTCTTCGCCCGGCTTGAAGAAGGCGTTCTCGCCCGCGCTGTAGGGCTGCGCATCGGGGATACCGACCGCCGTCAGCGATACCGTTTCGTCCTCCCACGCCTGCTGCAGGCGCGCATCGTTCTGGTAGCGCTGGGTCAGCCAGGCACGGAAGCCGGCCACGTTGGCGCGCGAACGGTCATAGCCCGTGGTGCGCAGCCAGCGCCCGTCTTCCTGCGCCATCAACACATAACCCAGCACACGCTGGCCCCAGCGGCTGGCCCCCACGCGAGCGACCAGCCCCGTCAGCGCGGTCTCGGCATCGCGCAGCCACGCGTGCGACGCCGCCGACGCGTAGGGCCGCTTGTCGCCGCCGGCTTCCACCGTCTCATCGGGGTGGGCCAACAGCCAGTCCGTGGGTGGATTGAGGTCTACCGCCAGCAGGAAGCCGGCGTTCGGGTCGGCCTGCACGAGCGTGTCGAGGCGATCGACGACATCGGGCTGCGCCGGTTCCACCTCCTCCCAGTCGGGCGAGACGGCGATGACATAGCGGTGGATGCCGGCGTTTGCCGCAAGGGCACGCTGGTCAATCGCGAGGGCGGGGTCGTCGGGATTCTCGCGCGCGAAGAGATAGAGAGGGGGCCCGGGCGGCGCATCAGCCGCAATGACGCGCTGCACGTCGGCCTCTTGCCCGGGCTCGGCCTCCAGCACAACATCGGGGATGGGCACCTCGGGCACCGACCAGCGCCCCGCCAGCAGACCGGCGATGCCGGCGGCCACTACGGCCACCAGCCCCACGGCCACGCGCCACCACAGCCCACGCAGACTTTCTTCGGACACGTCGTTCCCTTATTCGCCGGGTGCCGGCGCAATGGCCAGCCAGCCGCCGCAGTCATACGGCAGGCCGGTGATCTCGGCCTGCAAGACGCGCTGTGCTTCGAGGCGCAACGGCCCCGCCGGCCGGCACGTATGCGTCACCGGCGCCTGCGCCTCGATCGTGCCCAGCGGACCGGTATCGTCGTGCAGGGCGACCACGGCTGCCGTCGGCGGAGCGTAGCAACCGGCCAAGGTAACCCGCAAAGGCGCATCGCCCGGATGGGTGGCCCGGTCGGCCATGGGCCGCATGGTCTGGCCGGCGTGTTCGACGGGGGGATACCAGCCGTCCCGCGGCAGCACCACCGGCGGCGAGAACATGCGCGTGCGCTCGAGCAGGGGCCAGCACGCGCCCAGCCGCAGACCCGTGGCGCGTGCCCGGCGGCGTTCGGCGCGGGCGTGGGGGATATAGCGCAGCCCCGCCCACGCGGCGCGTACATGCGCCCAAGCGCGCCACGCTTCACCATCGAGCACGGCACGCCCCATGGCCCGTGCTTCGCTCAGCAGCAGCCGGGCGAGGGTCGGCAGCAGTGCGTGCGCGGGAAAGCGGCGCAACATCAGGTAGTGGCGATTGCGCGTGTTCAGGAAATACTTCTCGCGGGCGCGCGCCCCGCTGCCATAGGTCGCGCTGAACTTGTGGCGCACCACGGCTTCGGGCACGGTCCACACGCTCTCATCCGCTTCCCAAACACGCAGGCACAGGTCGAGGTCGTCGAGGTAGATACCGAAGTCCTGCGGCAGCAGCCCCGTGCGTGCCAGCGTCGTAGCGCGCAGCAACATCGCGCCGCCGCACGCGCCCGCCACCGGCTCGGGCTCGTGCAGGTCGGCCCGGTCGAGCCGGCCGGCGTAGCGGTCCCAGGCGCTGCCCACCAGCGAGCAGGTCAACCCCAGCGAGTTCAGAACCGTCGGGTGGTCGTACAGCACCATCTTGGGCGCAAAGGCGCCCGCTTCCGGACGTGCCGCGGCCGCGGCCACCAGTCGCTCGACCAGGTCGGGTGCGCACGCCGTGTCGTTGTTCAGCAACAGCAACAAATCCGCGCCCTGCGCCAGCGCGTATTCGATGCCCGCATTGTTGCCGCCGCTCCACCCAAGGTTGGCCGGCAGCTGCAACACCTCGACGCGTGCGTCCCCCGCATAGCGCTCGCGCACAAAGGCGACGCCGTCGTCGGTGCTGGCGTTGTCGATGAGGATAAAGCGCGCGTTGGCGTACGTCTGCGCCACCAACGCGTCGAAGCACGCCTCGAGGTGTTCGCGCCCATTCCAGTTGATGACCAGCACGTCGACCCGCGGTTCGCCCATCGCGTGCCGCTAGTCCTTGAGGTGCTGCGGCGTCTGGCCGGTACGCTGCGCCAGGGCATCTTTGCGCTCGCGCACGATGCGCTGCGCAATTTCCTCGACCGTCGACTCCAGCCACATGGCCGTCTGTGTACCCGGCTGGTAGTCGGCCGGACCGAAGGCGTCGACGCGTTCGCTCTCGAGCAGCCGCTTGGCCTGGGCGAAGCTCTTCTTCGAAGCCGGGTCGTAGACCGCAAAGGTGCGCCCGCCGTGCTTGCCCACTACCGAGAAAGTGGGGATATCGCTCGGGCCGTCGGCCACGTAGATCATGTTGCGCACGGGCACGCGCCGCTCGTTCTCGGGGATGTTGTCGTTCACGCTGATCGTAGGCTCTTTATTCACGCCCTTGTTGATCTCGAAGACCGCGCGGGTCTTTGTCGTGTGGTCGAGAAACGTCGCAATCTGCTGAATCGGCCCGTGGCCCGGCTCCTGGCTCAGGTCGGCGCCGGGCGCGGCGGGCGCCTCGATGAATTCGGAGGCCCAGATGCCCGCGAGATAGGGCCGCAAGGCCGAGCCTTCGATCAACTCACGCAGTCCGGTGCTCACCACGTAGTGCTCGAGCGTGACCTGTTGATCGCCCACGCGGTAGGCCGGTCCCGTGAGTATCGCCTGCAACTGTGCGAAGCACTCGGGCAGGCCGGGATAGAAGCTCAGGTCGCTGCCCAACTCGCGCAGGCGCGCATTGGTGAGGCCGGGCATCACGCCGTGCTGCACGCAACTGAGCAGGTGGCCGAGGTAGCACGACTCGGGCTGCACCTTCACGCCGGCCCGCGCGTAGTAGGCGGGCAGCGCATTGACCTCGTCCCAGAAGGCGGCCTCGTCGATGCCGTAGGCACGGAAGATCGGCGCCTGCATGTACTCCGGCGACAGGGTCTTGTCGAAGTCCCAGATCACCGCGATGACGGTCTGTGTGAAGAGGCCCGATTCCTGCACGAAAGGTACTCCCGCTGCGCGGCGGCACGATAGCACAGCGGGCATGGGGCGGCCTATACTCGCCCGCGTGAACGGGCAGGGGACCATAGCACCGGGCAATGTGCCTGCGCTGCGCGACGCGCGCGATGCGCTCCTGGTGCTGGGCGGGGCCGCGCTGGCGGCGTGTACGGGGTTCGTGGTGGTGGCCAGCGTCGCCCTCGTGGGTGTGAACCTCTGGCTGCCCGACCTGCCCCAACGCGTGCCCGATGGCGGCCTCTGGTTGCGCGCGGCCCTGGCGCTGCCGTTTCTCGTCGCCGGACTCGCGCTCAGCGGGTGGGCCGCCCAGCGCTGGCGCGCGACCACCGAAGACGCGCGCGCACTGCCCGCACCACCCGGGCTGACACCTGGCACGGCCACGCTGCTGGTGCTGGCGCTGTTGCCGGGGGTGTTCCTGACCACCTACCGCCTCGACCACTGGCCCACGCCGGGACCGGACGAGTCGCATCACCTGAACGTGTCCCACACGATTTTTCAGCGAGGCTTCTATGCCACGCAGGCGGCGGAACGGAGCCCCTACTATTCGCCGAGCGCTGGCATGGATATCCGTGTGGAGGGCGCGGAGCAGGCCCCTGGGGACGCGCGCTTCTTCAAGTGGTTCGACAGTTTTGATTCCGTTGGGCCTACGGTTCTTTTGCCCATTGCCGGGCTCTGGCGCGCACAGGATGGCCATTCATTCGGTTCGGGGCGGCTCGTATTGGCGGCCTATTATCTGGCGCTGAGCGCACTGACCGCCTGGCTGCTCGCCCGCCTTTACGGCTGGTCCACGGGGGCCCTGGCCGCTTTGCTGCTGGTTGGGGCGATGGGCAGCATCTACCTGGGCCGCACGCTCTATGGCGAGGTGCCGGCCTGGGCCTTTGTCACGGCGGGCTTATGCGTCTGGCGGATGAGCTATGCCGGGCGTATCTGGCTGGTGTCGTTGGCGGGGCTCCTGCTCGGCCTGGCCGTGCTCACCAAGACCTTTCTCATTCTGCTGGCGTTCCCTTTCGCCGCGGCGTGGTGGGTTGACCACTGCACCCACCGCCGCGTGCCGTTCTTCACGCTGCCGCTGCTTGGCTTCGGGGTCTTCTTACCCCTCGCTGTCTGGGCTGTGGTACCCGCCTTCTGGGGGCCAGGCGGCGATGGCGGCCTCGCCGAGACTATCGCGCTCTACTACCACTTCCTCCTGTTCGGGGTAGAGGGTTTGCCGCAGCCCTTGGCCCACGTGGCCGCCCACCCCGGCGCGCACACCGTGATGGCCGTGGCCATGCTCGGCAGCGGTGTCCTGCTCATGCAGCGCTGGCGCGATCCGGCGCTCATTGCGCTGTGGCTCGGCGGCGTCTTCCTCGTCTTCTGGTGGCTGTTCTTCACGCCCGGTCAACTGCCGCGCTACCTGTGGTACAGCTACGCCGTGAATGCGGTCATGCTTGCCCTGGTTGTTTCGTTCCTCCTGCGCGTGGCCTGGCAGATGCCGCACGCAACCCAGCGCGCGGGCCTCGCTACGACCGCTGTGCTGCTGCTCTTGCCCGGTGCCTGGTGGGTCGTCGACCAGGGGCACTTGGTGCTGACCAGCGACGAAGCCCGGGCGTTCGCCGAGCACGTGGAGCGGCTCCAATGAGTAAACCGTTGCGCGTATCGATCTTCTATCCCTGCTACAACGACTGGGGCACCGTGGGCTCGATGGTGCTGCTGACGCGGCGCACCGCCGAAGCGCTGGGCCTCGACTACGACATCACCATCGTCGACGACGGCAGCCTGCCGCACACGCTTGAACTCCTGGAAGAACTCGAGCGAAGCCTGGGCGAGCGCCTGACCATCGTGCGCCACGAGCGCAACCGCGGTTACGGCGGCGCCTTGCGCAGTGGCTTTGCGGCGGCCACGGGCGATTGGATCTTCTATACCGATGGCGACGCACAGTACGACGTGCGCGAACTGGCGCGCCTGATCGAACACGCCCGCGACGACATCGACGTGGTGCAGGGCTACAAGATCACGCGGCACGATCCGGTGCACCGGATTGCCATTGGCCGCATCTACCACTGGCTTGTGAAGACCGCCTTCGGCCTGCCCCTGCGCGATGTGGATTGCGACTTCCGGCTCATGCGGCGCAGCATCTTCGAGCGCATCACGCTCACCAGTGACAGCGGCGTCATCTGCGCCGAGATGATGACCAAGCTGCACCGCGCGGGCTGCCGCTTTGTCGAGGTGCCCGTGCACCACTACGACCGCCACCACGGCGTGTCGCAGTTCTTCAATGTGCGCCGAATCGCGCGCGTGGTCTGGCAACTCGGCGGGCTGTGGTGGCGCCTGGTCGTCTTGCGGCGCGAGGTCTAGCGCGGTGCGGGTGCCCTTTCTCAAGCTTACGCCCACCGGCACGGATGAAGACCGTGCGGTCGAGGCGGCCCTCACCCGCGCGCTGCGCTCCGGCTACTACGTGCTGGGTCCGGAAGGCGAGGCCTTCGAGGCGGCGTTTGCCGCATGGCTCGGCGCGCCCGAAGGCAGCGTAGTCGGCGTAGGCAACGGCTTCGACGCCTTGCACCTGTCCCTTCGCGCCCTGCGCCTGCATCACGAATTGCCCGAAGGCGCGGGCGTGCTGCTGCCGGCGCTCACCTGCGTGCCCACCATCGCCGCCGTTGTGGCCGCGGGCCTGCGCCCCGTATTGGCCGATGTCGACGCCGATACGCTCTTGCTCAGTCCCGCGACCGTGCGCGCGCCGTGGATGCCGGCTTGCCGCGTGCTGCTGCCGGTGCACCTCTACGGCGCGCCGTGTCCGCCCCTTGCCATTGCGGATGCGCTGGTACTCGAAGACTGCGCGCAAGCCCACGGTGCCCGTTGGGGCAACACCGCCTGTGGCGTGCGCGGTACACTGGCCGCCTTCAGCTTCTACCTCACCAAGAACCTGGGCGCGCTGGGCGATGGGGGGGCGGTAGTCGATCCCACGGGAAGCTACGCCGGCACGTTGCGCGCCTTGTGCAACTATGGCGAGGACCGGCGCTACCATAGCGTGGTGCACGGCTACAACAGCCGCCTCGACGAAACGCAGGCGGCCGTATTGCGTGCGCGCTTGCCCTTCCTCGATGCCGCCAACGCGCGCCGCCGCGCCGTGGCCGAGCGCTACGACAATGCGTTCGCCGCGCTGCCGCTGCTTCTGGCGCACCATCCCCGCGAAGCGACCAGCGTTCGGCACCTATATACGGTGCGTACGCCCCATCGCGACGCGTTGCGCGAACACCTGGCCGCGGCGGGCATCGGCAGCGCGCTGCACTACCCTACGCCGCTGCACCTCCAGCCTGCGTATGCGAACCTCGGCTATGGTGCGGGCGCCTTTCCGGTGGCCGAGGCGGCCGCGCGCACGTCGCTGTCGTTACCGCTGCATCCGCGCCTGAGCGATGCGGACGCTGACGAAGTGATCTCGGCGGTTTCCGCATTCTTCGCATAGCACCCATCCATGGTGTAGGCTCTGCCCTTCCATCAAGCGACGGGACAGGGAATGTATGGCGCTCTCGAGGGGACATCGCATCGCACTGAAGACCCTGCACTGGGTCATCATCATCAATTTTCTGGCGCAGATTTTCTACAGCGGCTACAAGACACTCAGCCACCCGACCGGTGTGCCGCGGGTGCTCTTCGGCGAATCGGCCAGTATCGCGTTCGAGGACATGGTGGTCCGCCGCCTCTACGCCGTGGAGACGTGGGTCGCGATCACCGGCCTCAGTTGCTACCTGGCCATCACGCTTATCCTGCCGCACCTGCGCTGGACCGCGCGTGAGTGATTCGCGCCGGCCGCAGCGTCACGGACCTCCGCATTCAGGTGCGCGTCGGCAGGCGCGCCGTGCGCCGTCTGGCGCGCACCTTGGGTCTGGCCGGCTTCGCGCGTGTAGCACTGGGCCTGGCGCGGCGCCGCCTGCGCGGCGAGCCCTACCGCGGCCTGCCAGCCGCCGCCAACGCGAAAGAACGCCTGAGCCGCGCCGAAGCCCGCGACGCTATCCTGCTCTACCGCGTGCTCCGCCCGCGCCTGGGCGAGCCGGCCGCGCTCACGCTGGTGGGCGAAATCATCTACGACGCGGCGCTGCAACTCTTCGATTATCTGCTTGACCCGATCGACGCCGAAGCCCTGCGCCGTCTGCCGGAAGACGCGCGCTTCGACTTCGTGACGCGCAACCTCGAGCGCTTCCCCAACGCCGAGGCCGACGTGCTCGAAGCGGGTCCCGCGCGCGTGGCCTTTACCGTGACCCACTGCCATCTGGCGGCCCTGGCGCGGGCCGCGGGCCACCCCGAGCTGGCGCCCCTTTTCTGCGCGGCAGACGGTGCCTACTTCGAGCAGACGGCAGGGTTGCAGTTCGCCCGGGCGACGACGCTGGCCGAGGGCGGCCCGAACTGCCCCTTCGTATTGGCCGAGCGCGAGGGAGCAGCCGGGGGACCCTAGCAGCCCGTGGCAAAACTCGAACGTGGCCTGCGAACGGCCTTGATGTCGCGA
>CAYMLC010000069.1:5850-10524 GCA_964390765.1 uncultured Nitrospirales bacterium | reverse complement strand
GTATCCAGATAGATGAACGACCAGCGCGGGGTGGCGGGCTCGATGGCGGGCTCGATGCTGCCGAACAGGACGTCCTTCTCACCCGCTTCCAACCGATCGATGATGCCCTTCAACTCGTCGAGGTTCGACGCGACCAGCAGGTGATCGGCGTAGTAGGCGAGGTAGACGGCAATCGGCAGCGGGATATTGGCGAGCGCCATGATTTCGGCGCCGTTGTACTCTTCGAGCGGCTCGGGCTGCGCCAGCATCGTGAGCAGGTTGCGCGCCATCTCGGCGTTGGCCAGGTTGGCCATGACCATGAGGGCCGGGAAGTCGCCTTCGATGGGCGCTACGCCGGCGGCCAGTTCGTTGCCAATCAGCGCGAAGGCCTGATTCACAAAGCCCATCGCCTGCGCGCCCGGCAGCTGGTCGGCCATGGCTTCCGGCATCGCGTTCACATACTGGTCTTGCAGCATGGTCTTGTATTCATCGGTCAACTGCAGCGCGATGGCCAGCTGCGTATTGGCGGGAAAGGCGGGCGCCAGCATCAGCGCTTCGGGCGTGCCCACGTACTTCTCGATATTCGGGAAGTCGGCGTTCTCGACGAGCGAGCGCAGGTCCACCTTGTTCTCTTCAAAGTCGAGCGCCATGTAAAGGGTGCCGTCCGCGCCGTCGGCCACCTGCATCATGTCGGTCATGACTTCGCGCTGCTGCATCATGAAGGCCGCCATATCGAGGTCGGTTTCACCGCCGAGCGCCGCCAGCTTCATCATCGATTCCAGGTACGAGGCCCCCTGCACGAGCATCAGCACATTGTCGGCCTCGACACCCGGCACGGCGTCCAGGTCGAATTCGGCGGGCGACTCGGCACGGGCGGCCGCTTCGGACAACAGGTCGATGTTGTTGCCGAAGGCCAGCGCAGCCCCCGACGTGAAATAACCGTAGGTGTCGTCTTCACTCACGGCATACGTCGTCAGCTCGAGGCCACTCGCTTCGACCGTGGCCACTTCGGCACCGCTGAGTTCCGGCACCAGGGCCACAATCTCTTCGACCGACGCCATGGCGGTCTCTTCGTCTTCCATCATCATGACGACGGCAAAGTCGGGCATCGGCATGTCGTCCTGCATCGGCTCGGCCATGCCCTCGCCTTCGCCCTCGGCACTTTCCATCGCTTCGACCATGGCGGCCATCTGTTCGGCCAGCGGTTCGAGGTCGAGGAAGATCGCCATCGGCGCGGCGGGGTCGATGCCCTTGGCCTCGGCGATGTCCATCAGCGTCTCCGCTTCCGGCACGCCCGCGTCGCTGGCGAGGTCCGACACCATGCTGTCCAGTTCGGCTTCGACGTCGAAGTCTTCTGGCGCAAAGCGCTTGACCAGCGGCACGATGTTCTCGTGCAGGTAGTTCATGGAGGGCACGGCCAGCGTGAACCCGGCGGTCTCGGGCTGCCACGCGAGCGCCGGCAACACGCCGTCGCCACCCATCACCATATCGGCGGCGGCTTCCATGGCTTCTTCGGCCATTTCTTCGGCGGTTTCCAGCGGGCCTTCGTCGTCGGCGGACGCGTCGGCCGGTGCGGCGGGCGCACTGCCCTCGGTGACCTCTTGTGCGGCGCCGGGCTCTTCGACGCCTTCTTCTTCACCGCCGCAGGCCGACAGGCCTACCGCGAGACTGCCGGCCAACAGCAAGAGCGCGGCGCGCACCGCTGTGCGGGATATCCAGGACCAAGCGTACATGGGAAGTTCTCCTCCGGTTAGTGTGGCCGTGTGCGTGATGAAGCCGTAACGTCTGCGTCTGCGAGCTGCACCCCTTCCGCGTCCAGCTCAGACATGCGCCGATGGTGAACGCGGGCGGCCCGATTCGCACACCGCCGCGCGAGTATGCCGCAGCAGGCGGATCGCGTCAAGCAAACGACGCCGCCCATAAAGCAAACCATGCCGCTGTTCGAGCGAACCACGCCGCCTGCCGCGGGCAACGCCCCGGCAACGAGAGGCAGACCGCGCGCGCTGCCGCACAGTTTCGATTCGGCGCGCCGCCCCCGTGCGCCGCGCTCAGCCCTTGGGCGTGTAGTCCGGGCAGCGCACGGCATTGGGCCGTTGCGGCCGGTGGCAGGCCGATGGATGGTCGTAGCGGCAGTTGTCGCACAGGAATTCGGTGGGACAGGTCACGCGCAACCACCACTGGCGCAGGCGTTGGATTGGACTGCTCATTCTTTACTCCCATAGCGCGCACGCCAGGCGCCGGGGCTCATGCCGGTGTGCCGGCGAAACAGCCTGGCGAACGCGCTGCCATCGCGGATACCGACCCGCCGGCCAATGGCGACGGCCGGCAGGCGCGTGCGCCGCAGCAGCGCCTGGGCCTCTTCGACGCGCAACCGGCCCACGTACTCGCTGAACGTGAGACCATAGCCACGCCGCAACCGTTGCGTCAGCGTGTTCGGCTTCAGCCCCACATGCGCCGCCGCATCGCGCAGCCGCACGCCATCGGCCAGGTGCGCGCGCAGATACGCGGTCAGCCCGGGCGGCACCGCTGCGCCGGCGGAGCGCGTGTGGCCGGTTGTCTCGTCGCGCGTGTTTGTGCGGGCCGGACCACGCGCCGCCGAGGTGATGGGCCGCCACCATTCGCGCAGGGCCCGGGTCAGCGCGGCTTCGTCCGGCGCGGCACCCAGCGCTTCCACCAGCTGCGTCCAGCGCCCGTGCAAGGTGTCGGGCGCACCCGCGGCTTCGTAAATGGCACCGGCCAGCGCCAGCGCCCGGCCGCGCTGCCGCGTCACCGCTGTGCGCCTTGGCCCCGCCGCCGCTTCGGCCAGTGTCTGGCGCAGCCAGCGGCCGGCCTGCGTAGTCTGCCCTTCTGCCAGGGCAACGGCGATTTCGCGCGCGGGGAGGACATCGGCCCGCATGCGGCTGCGCACCGTGCGCCGGCCGGGCACGGCCAGCCAGGCTTCCTCGCTCTGGGCGGACGCATGGTGGTCCCCGGCCGCCTGGGCCGCCGCGTAGTGCTCGGCGAGCGTGGCCTGCATCCAGGCGAGCGCGGCCAGCGGCGCATCGGCGGCAACCTGTGGCACGTCATCGAGCGCGACGGGCATCGGGTCCGGCGGCTCGCCCAGGAGCGCGGCCAGGCCTGCGGCCACATCGGCCGGCAGCCCGTGCGGCGCCTCGCGCGGGACAAAGGGACCGAGCGTCAAGGTGGCGGGATGGCGCGCGAGCGCCGGTGCGGTGACACAGGCCAGCCCCATGTGGCACACGAACCCGAGCGCCCGCTGCTGACGCAGGGCACGCCGGGCCGCTTGCTGGCGCGATTGGGTACAGGCCGCGCGCCCGCCCAACTGGCTGCTGACATAGGCGCACACCGCACACGGCTGGCCCGCGCTGAGCACCGTTGTCTCTTCGCCCTGGCCGGGGTCGGCGCCCTGGCCGGCGTCGTCGCCCTGGTCAAGCGCGTGCACCGCCCAGCCCAGGCCCGTCGCCACGCCCGCGCGCGCCAGGGCCGCCCGCGCCGCCTCGCTGCGTAGAAAGGCGTCGGGCGTCAAGCGGCAACCTCGATCAGCGGGGTGGGTGCATCCTGGGCCGCCAGCATCAACGCGGCCGCATGCAGGCCGAGGGCCTGCCGGGCCAGGCGATACGCCTTCTCGGCGCTGTTGTTGTTCTCGCTGATATGGATGAGTACGACCGTGCGCAGCGCGGCATGCGCAATGGCCGACAACAGCGCGGCCGAACTCTGATTCGACAGGTGGCCCCAGCGGCTGCGGATGCGCGCCTGTACCGTGGCCGGGTAATCGCCGTTCAGCAGCATGTCGGGACAGTAGTTCGACTCGAGCACGAGCGCGTGTACGCCGGCCAGGCGCGCACGCACGAGGTGCGACACGTGGCCCAGGTCCGTAGCCAGGCCCAGCCGCGCGCCCCGGCTGCCGACGACAAAGCTGACGGGGTCCACCGCATCGTGCGAGACCGAGAAGCTGTCGAGCGTGAGGTCGCGCCACGTAAGCTGTTCGCCCGCTTCGAAATAGCGCACATCGGGCAGGGCGCCCAGGCGCTGGGGCAGGGCCCGCGCCGTGGCCTCGGTCACAAACACGGGGATGCCCAGCTTGCGCGAGAGGGTGCCCACACTCTGCACGTGGTCGCCGTGCTCGTGGGTGAGGTCACAGCCTTGCGCGGCCGCACGCGCCATGGCCTGGCGCATGCTCAACCCGCAATCGACCAGAATCTGGGTGTCGGGCGTACGCACCAGCAAGGCGTTGCCGGCGCTGCCCGAGCCGAGCAGTGAAAACTCGAGCATGGGCGTATAAACCGTTTGGTTGCAATACGTTCCGGCGCACGACCCCACCGCGCCGGTTGCCGTTACTATAGCAGGGGCGCGGGCGCAAGACAATTGACAGCACGCCCCGGTGGTGGTACAGTGGCATGGGAATTGCAGGAGAAGCGGCCACTATGATGCGGATGGAGCCACGGCTCGTACAGAGTCAGCGCCAGCAACTGGTGCTGACCCAGAAAATGCAGCAGGCGATCCATATCCTGCAGCTGACCGGCACAGAACTCGAGCAGTACGTGCAGGAAGAGCTCGAGACGAATCCGGTGCTCGATGCCGCCATGAAGCAGGAGGACTACGAGCCCAAGGGCGACGATGCCCCGCCGAAGGAGGAGAACCGCGAAGCGTTCGAGGCGAACTTCGACCTCGACGCGTACCGCGACCAGTGGGACG
>CAYMLC010000069.1:588-5840 GCA_964390765.1 uncultured Nitrospirales bacterium | reverse complement strand
GGCGCGACCTGAGCGCGAACCCGGAACTGGACGATCGGCGCCGCCACTATGAAGAGAGCATCACGCGCGAAGAATCGTTTACGGCGCGGCTGATGACGCAGTTGCGCCTGGCGACGGAAGACCCCACGACGACGGCGGTGGGCGAGGCGATCATCAGCGATATCGATGAGCGCGGCTATTTCACGGGCGAACTCGCGGCGCTGGCCGAGGAGCAGGAGGTCTCGCTCGAGCTGGCCGAGCGCGTGTTGCGCCTGATCCAGACCTTTGAACCGACGGGGGTCGGGGCACGCAATGTGGTCGAGTGTCTGCTGCTGCAGATCGAGGCGGAATATCCGCACGAGCCGCAACTGGCCACGCTGGTGCGCGAGCACCTGACCGACCTGGAAAGGCGTCAGATACCGAAGATTGCGAAGGCCATGCGCGTCTCGCCCGAGCGCGTGGAGGCGTTGAAGGCCATGCTGGCCACGCTGGACCCGTGGCCCGGCCATGGCTATGCCTCGGGACCGCCGCAATACATTACGCCCGATGTGGTGGTCGAGAAGAACGAGGAGACCGATGCGTACGACGTGCGCCTCGTAAACGACCGCATCCCCGAGCTGTCGCTGAACCAGCAGTACAGCCAGATGGCCAAGCAGAAGAAGCTGGACAAGGACACGCGCCAGTTTGTGCGCGACAAGGTGGAGGCGGCGCGCTGGCTGATCCGCAATATTGAACAGCGGCAGAGCACGATTCTGCGGGTGGCGCAGGCGATTGTGGATGTGCAGCGCGATTTCCTGGACAAGGGTATCGAGCACATCAAGCCGCTGACCCTGCAGGAGATTGCCGATGTGGTGGGTGTTCATGAGGCGACGGTAAGCCGCACGACGCGCGGCAAGTACATGCAGACGCCGCAGGGCCTCTTCGAACTGAAGTTCTTCTTCTCGCCCGGGCTGCGCACGGACAATGGGGAAGCGCAGTCGAGCAAGAGCGTGCAGTCGCTGATCAAGAAGATCATCGACGAGGAGAACAAGCGCAAGCCGCTGAGCGACCAGAAGATCGCCGACATGCTGAAGGCACAGGGCATCAACATCGCGCGGCGCACGGTGACCAAGTACCGCGAGGCACAGGGCATCGCCGCGACGCCCATGCGCAAATCGTACTAGGCGGCTGGCGGTGCGCAGCGTTGCCGGCACCGCGACCCCGGTCGCGCGCGGCAGGTTGGGCCGAGGCACGGCGGCAGGGTGGGTCGAGGCACGGCGGCAGGCAGCGGATTCCGTTTTTCTTGAGCCACGCAATCCCGCACAATGGCGTGATGCGCGGGCTCTATTACAGTGGCGTGGTGGCGGCAGGCCTCACGGTGGTGTGCGATGTCCTGCTGGTGCTCGACCTGGTGGGGCGCGGGCAATTCGGCGGGCTGCTGTGGCCGGGCCTGTTTATTCTGGCGTGGCTGGCGCTGCGGGCCTGGGCGCTGGGGGTGCTGGGGCTGTGGCTGCTGCAGCGCGCGCACGACTGGGTGGGGGCGGCCCTGGGCGCGTTGAACGTGCTGGTGGGCGTGGTGGCGCTGCTCATCTTCGCCGAAGATTTCTACGGCTTCTTCGGCTTCGTGCGCAGCACGCTTAACCAACTGGTGCGCTGGGCCGATGCCGCCGACAACATCGCGCTGATGCTGCTGGCCGTCGGCTGCATGCGGCCGGGCCTGCCACAGCCGCTGGGCCTGCGCGCGTTCGGCGTCAGCCTGGCGCTGGTGGTCGCGGTCTATGGCCTGCAAGAAGTTGTCGGCCCGATTCCCTTCTTCATCCTGACACCCGACCTGTTGTGGGCCGTGCAACTGCTGCTGCACGCCGTGGCCTTTGCCGTGCTGGCGCTGCTGCTCTGGCCACGAAAAACGGGCGCGGATGCCGCTGGGGAACCCGCGCCCGGTGATTCAGCTTCGTCTGCGCCGTAGTGCAGGCTATTCGCCCTGCGCCTTGGCGCGCTCCATTTCGCCGCTGTCGGCCAGCAGTTCGGCTTTCTTCTCTTCCCACTGCTCGAGGTAACCTTCCACCTCTTCCTCCGGCACAAAGTCGAGCGCAGCCGAGTTGATGCAGTAGCGCAGGCCGGTGGGCTCGGGGCCATCGGGGAAGACGTGGCCCAGGTGCGAGCCATCGAGGCTGGCCACCACTTCGGTGCGCAGCATGCCGAAGCTGCGGTCTTCAAACTCGACCACGGCATCGGGGCTGACCGGCTCGTAGAAGCTGGGCCAGCCGGTTCCGGAGGCAAACTTGGTGCGCGAGTGGAAGAGCGGCTGGCCGGTGCTGGCCGCCACGTAGAGGCCCTGGTCTTTGTGGTTCCAGTAGGCGCCGGTGAATGCGCGCTCGGTACCGGCCTCGCGCAAGATGCGGTACTGCTCGTCATTCAGTATCGCGCGCCACTGTGCTTCGGTCTTCTGAACGGGAAACTGACTCATATCTTTGTCCTTCGCTGCCGCGGTGATGGTGGACAGGGACTGCGCAGACCAGCCGATGCCGGTGGCGAGGGCCACGGCGACAACGACATTGCGCAGCAGGCTCCAAAATTTCATAACGACGACTCCTGACGGTTGTGTCTTCACGATGCGTAACACGGCATTCCTCCCTTCGCATCCATGAGGTCACATTGGTCAGTCTAACAGAAGTTAGGATTCACTATCGTCATACTTTTCACTCGACATAACCTAGGGCACGCAAGGCCTCGCGGTCTTCTTCGTCCATCGCTGGTGCCGTTGCCTCACGGGCCCCATAAGTTCTTGTCCATGCGTCCGATAGGTCCGATAAACGTCGCGCACGCGCGGGCTGATCCTCCGCCCGGTTCACCAGCTCATCGGGGTCTGTAAACAGATTATACAATTCGGGCATTTCCGTTTCACGTATCAGCTTCCAGTCACCGGCCAGCACCGCCTGAGCGAGCGGGGCGGCGTCGGCCATCAGCGCCTTTGCACCCGGCAGGTTGGGCACGGCCCCGCCGTAGGTCTCGACCACGCGCACGCGGTCGGCGGGCAGCGCATCGTGCAGCAGGTCGTGCCCTTCCATGCCCGGTGGCCGGGGCACACCGGCCAGGCCCAGGAGCGTGGGGCCGACGTCGAGCCCGCGCACCGGCTCCGCCACGCGGCCGGGCGTGATGCCGGGCCCGTGCAGCAGCAGCGGTATGTGCAGGCCCGGCTGATAGACCTTGCGCCCGTGTCCCAGATAGCCATGCTCGAAGAGGCTCTCGCCGTGGTCGGCCACGAAGAGGATGACGGTGTTGGCGCGGGGCACGGCGCGCAGCAGCCGCGCGATGTGCGCATCGGTCCAGGCGACTTCGGTGTCGTAGCGCAGCCGGACCCGCCCCTGCTCATCCAGTGCGCGCAGGCCGGTACCGGTAGGGTTGAAGGCGCGGTGGTAGCGGTAGGGGGCATGCGGGTCGCTGTAGTGCAGCCAGGCGAACCAGGGCTGGCCGTGCGGGCGCCGTGCGAAGGTCTCGATGGCGCGGTCCGTCACGGCATCGGCATAGCGCTCGGCCGCGAAGACCCCCCAGCGCCGCGTCTCGAAGTCGTCGTCGTAGTGGTCGAAGCCGCGGCCCAGCCCGCACAGGTGGTCCTTCAGCGTCCAATTGCTCTGGATGCAGAAGGTGTAATAGCCGGCGCCCTGCAGGAGGGCGGGCACGGTGGGCACGGTCTCGGGCAGGCGCAGGCCATTGCGGGTGACGCCGGTGCTGCGCGGCACGCGGCCCGTCAGCATGCTGGCCATGCTGGGTCCGGTCAGGGGCATCTCGCAGATGGCGTCGGTATAGACGTGCGCTTCCGCGGCGAGCGCATCGAGCGTGGGGGTCAGCCCGGCGGCGCTGCCGTAGGCACCCAGGCGGTCGGCGCGCAGCGTGTCGACGCTGAGCAGCAGGATGTTGGGCGGCGGCGCGGGTTCGGGTGCGGCGAGGCAGGCCGCAGCGAGGAACAGGAGTGCGCCCACGCTAACCGGCGTCGGGCTCCGCGAAGGTGATGGTCACCGGCAACTCGGCGCTGAGCGGCTGGGGACCGTCTTCGCCGCGCACGGGTACCGGTGTGCCATCGCTGCGGTAGGCGGTGAAGCGCATGAGGAAACCGCCCGGCGGCGCGAGCACGGGCACCTCGACCTGAATCGTCCACACGTCGTCATCGGCCGTGGCGTCGCCGCCTTCACCATCGTCGCGCAGGGCAAACTCGATGTCTTCGTTGTCGATGAGCACGCCCTCGACACGGTCGACCACATCCTCGGGGTCGTTCACCTTGACGGTGATGGTGGCGCTGTCGCCGGGGTTCAGCTCGCTCGGCGCGATCTGCGGCGGCTGCATGCGGGGCTGGCCGCCCATGAGGTGGCAGCCCGACAGCGCGAGGGCAATGGCCACGGCGCAGACGGCCGGGCGCACAGCGGCGCGCGAACAGAAGGTTCCCCAGCGAATTGGCGGCATGGTGTCGAGCTCCCAAACGTACGCAATGCGTAACGCTTCCGGCGCCAGGCAGGGCGACACCGGAAGTGATGCATACGGTAGCCAAGCCTCTGCCGGCAGTGCAACCGGAGCGGCTGGAAGGCTATCCTGCGGCCCATGCCGGTCACCTACTATGGCGTGTTGCGCTACGAGGGGAGCGCGTTTGCCGGTTGGCAGGCGCAACCGGGGCGCCGCACGGTGCAGGGTGCCGTGTCCGATGCGCTGGGCCGGATTGCGAATCAGCCGGTCCCGGTGCAGGGGGCGAGCCGCACCGATGCCGGCGTGCATGCCTTGGGGCAGGCGGTGTCTTTCGTGTGGCCGCATGCGCCGCTCGCGCGGCTGCCGCACGCCCTGAACAGTTTGTTGGCGCCCGAGATCGCGTTTACGCATCTGGCGCCGGTGCGCGACGTTTTCAACGCGCGCTTCGATGCCACGGGCAAACGCTACGCGTATCAGCTGCTGCTGCACCGGCGGCACGATCCCTTCGCCGCGCGCTATGCGTGGCACGTGTCGCACCCGGTCGACCTGGACCTGCTGCGTGGGCTGCTGCCGCGGCTGGTGGGCACGCACGACTTCGCCGGTTTCCAGAGTGCGGGCGCACAACCCCGCGAGAATACGGTACGCACGCTGCACGCGGCACGGCTGGAAGCGGGAGCGCGGGCCGGCCCGCAGGCGTGCGAGGGCCTGTGGCGGCTCGAGTTTGAGGGCGATGGCTTCCTCTACCACATGGTGCGCAACCTGACCGGCACGCTGATTGAAATCGCGCGCGGGCGATTTGCACCGGCGTTTCTCGAGGCATCGCTTGGCGGCGGCGGCCC
>CAYMLC010000069.1:0-578 GCA_964390765.1 uncultured Nitrospirales bacterium | reverse complement strand
TTCCGCGGCCATTGCGCCCCTCCCCAGGGCCTATTGCTGGTCGAAGTTTACTATCCGCCGGCGCGCCTGCAGGTGGACGAAGGGGCCGGCGGCAGAACGTGACACCGCGGCACTGCGGGGGCTGCTTGTACGGGTCAGACGCGCGGGGCTTCGGGATTGGGCGCGGCCTGGTTGTCGGCCTGGGCGGGCGGGTGCGCGGCAAGGAAGAGCCAGGCACCGGCCCACGTGAGCAGGGTAAGCGGGGTCAGCGCCTTGAGCACGGCGAGAGCGGGCTGCTCGTAGGCGGCGAGTTCCTTTACCGGCTCTTCGATGGCGGCATAGCCCGCAATGGTGCCAACGAGCGCGACCCAGGCGAACACGGCGCCGGCCGCCATCAGGGCGCCACTGGCCTGGTTGCCGGTGCGCAGCAGCTTGAGCCCGATGAGCAGGGCGGGGATGGCGAGCAGGGCATAGCTGATGCCGACCACGAGGCCGGCGCCCGACCCGGGCCAGTCGAGGGTGAGCCGGGCGAGGTTGTCGGTACGGCCGAAGGCTTCGCCGCCGCTGATGGCCGCGGCAACGAGCGGCATGATGACCTG
>CAYMLC010000068.1:0-10560 GCA_964390765.1 uncultured Nitrospirales bacterium | reverse complement strand
GGTGGCGCCCTGCACGTGTACGCCATAGCGCGATGCGATGGCGTCGAAGTGGCCGACGGTACGCGGGCGGCCGGTGGCGGCGCCGTATTCGAGGGCGACTTCGCGCAACTGGTCGGCTTCTTCGGCGTTCATGCGGGTGACGAAGGGGCCCTCGCCGACACAGGTGCTGAAGGCTTTCATGACGGCGAGCACGCGGTCGGGCGGGTGGCCGAACATGCCCGCGCCAATGGGCGCGTAGCTGGCCAGCGTGCAAGACGACGTGGTGAAGGGGTAGATGCCGAAGTTGAGGTCGCGCAGCGAACCGAGCTGGGCTTCGAGCAGGATGGTCTTGCCCGCGCGGGCGGCATCGTCGAGCAGGGTGACGGTGTCGCAGATGAGCGGCTTGACGCGCTCGGCATTCGTGAGCGCCCAGTCGAGCACTTCGTCGAGCTTGATAGGCTCTTCGATGCCGTAGACCCCGCGCGCGGTGAGGTTCTTCCATTCGACGATGCGCTGGAGATGCGCGCGCAGGCGGTCGGGGTAGAGCAGTTCGCCCACCTGCACGGCCTTCTTCATGGTGCGGTCGCCATAGGCCGGGGCGATGCCGCGGCGCGTGCTGCCGTAGGCGTGCTGACCGAGGCGCTCTTCTTCCCAGCCGTCTTGCAGGCGGTGGAAGGGAAAGCAGAGGGTGGCCCGCTCGGACAGGCAGAGCTGTAAATCCTTGAGGCCGGCCTCGCGCACCTGCTCGATTTCATCGGCCAGGGCCTCGATATCCACCACCATGCCGGGGCCGAGCACGTTCATGGCGTCGGGATTGAAGACGCCGGAGGGCAGCAGGTGCAGCTTGAAGGTGCCGTGGTCATTGACCACGGTGTGCCCGGCATTGTTGCCCCCCTGATAGCGCACGACGTAATCGGCCTGCTGGGCGAGGTAGTCGACCATGCGGCCCTTGCCTTCGTCGCCCCAGTTCGCGCCCACAACCACTTCAATGCTCATGTATTATCCTTCCCGTCCGGAGCGGGCTACCCGTCAGGCGCCGGGCCACAGCCGGACACAACAACAGCGGGCCGCTCTTGGAACAGCCCGCTGCGAAAGATTGCCCGGGGTGCGGCGGCCAGCACCGCGGCTTGCGTCAACGCGAATAGAAACCGATCACGCTGGTCAGGTCGGCCTGGAAGGGGATGGTCTCTGCATTGGGCAGGCTCACCATCTTGCCTTCGAAGCTGTCGCGCGGGCGGTCGAGATACTCGGGCATCTTGTGCGGCGGGTTCTCTGCGCCTTCGACGATCATCGGAATCTTGCGGCTGCGCTCGCGGATGCTCACGGTCATGCCGGGGTGTACCCGGAAACTGGGAATATTGACGCGCTGACCATCGACTTCAACATGGCCATGGCTCACCACCTGGCGTGCGGAGAAGATGGTCGGGGCCCAGCCCATACGCCACACGATGCAGTCGAGGCGGCTCTCCAGCAGCATCAGGAAGTTGGTGCCGGTGTTGCCGCCCATGCGCTTGGCCGAATCGAAGATGCGGCGCATCTGCCGCTCCATGATGTTGCCGTAGTGCATGCGAATCTTCTGCTTTTCCAGCAGTTGCTGGCCATAGACCGACAGCTTGCGCCGGTGCGTATGGCCGTGCTGGCCGGGGGGGAAGGGGCGCTTGGCCGCCGGACTCTTCGGATTGCCCCAGATGCACTTGCCCAGCCGACGGCTCAGCTTGTGCTTGGGTCCGCGATAGGTCGCCATGGATGTCCTCGTTCTGTCTGCGCTACGTTTCGTTGTGCCCGATTCGCACCGCGCCCGGAGAAGTCGGGGGTGCGGGAGAACAGTCGGTGGACGGCGCACGGGCCAGTCCAGCGCTGGAGAATAGCGTGTGCCAGCGGGGCGAGTCAATATTGCTCGCCTTCGGGCGGGCGGAGCGCAGGCTGGCTGGCGCAGCGCCCGGCGGGGGCAGACGCCGGCCCCGTGTGCCCCACCTACAGCCGAGAGCGTATCTCGCCCAGAATTCGCAGGCAGCGCCGGGCGAGGTCGTCGGCGGCGTCGCGCAGTTCGAGGCCACACCCGCGGCGCAGACGCAGCCTTAGGGCCGTCAGTTCCTGGGCGATGGGCAACACCTTCAGGCCCAGCTCGTGGGCCAGGTCGAGCTTGCCGCGGCCGTAGAGGCGGCACAGGGTGCCGTCGCATGCGCAGAGCATGGCGCTGACTTCGATGAGCTTGGTCCGCGTGATCGTGATCTGCGGGGTTTCGTAGATGCGGTTGATAAGCCGGGCGCGCGCCTCGCGCATGTGGTGCATGTCTTCGGTGAGCGACGCCATGCCCAGGTTGTGGCTGAGCTGCTGCACGTCCTGCACTTCGATGTCGTAGCGGCGCGCCAGGGCCAAGTCCACCGCCAGTTGGCGCTGGTCGTTATTGATGAGGGCATGCGCCATCTGGTCGCGCAACTGGTCGCAGCGCTGCGGCGTGGCCAGCAGCAGAATCTGGCCCTGTCCCGGAAACATCTCCACGTGGCGGCGCATGGGTACCGGCGTCCATTGCCGCGAGCGCACGAAGTCGGTGACGTCATAGCATTGCCGGCCGTTCAGCCGCTCTTCCGGCAACTCGATGTTGACTGCGGTCACCTCGTCGATGTCGTTGTTGAGGATGTAATAGAGCGTGTAGTCGTCGCCCTGCAGCACGCGCCATTCGGCGGGGCGCCGGCTCTCGGGCAGGCGCGAGCGCGGGTGCGCGATGCTGTGCAGGGCGATAGGCGTATCGCCGGGGTCGCCCGGTTCGGCCCCGAGAAAGAGCGGCGCCAGTGCATTGAAGCGTTCGGCGCGCTGGCCCATCTCGGTCCACAAGTCGCTGAAGCACAGGAAGGGCCCGGTCAGCGAACGCTGGCAACTGCCCCCCAGCCAGATGGGCTCGTTGTGGTAAGTGAACGCGAAGCTGCCGCGGGCGCCGCTGGCGAACACATTGTTCATCAGCAGGCGCATTTCAGGGCAGGTGTGCCAGGCGGGTGCGTCGCTGCCCCAGACGAAGGCGGGGGGCGCCACCCAGAACTGTTGGCCGCGGCTGAGCGGCAGGTGCGTGAGTACGGTGTCGTGCAGTTCATCGACGGCGTGCGAGCGGAAGAAGGACATGCCGGTGGCGGCGAAGTAGGGCCCGTAGAGCGGCAGCGCGTCGGGGTGGCGCGTCATGATGGCGACGGGATGGTTGGTGTCGATGGCTTCGATGTCGCGGCGTGCGTCCAGGTGCGCGCGGAAGGTGCCTTCGCCGGGCTCGTTCTGCAGCGACCACCCGAGTATCGCCTTCGAATCGACGTACGGGCGAATGTGCTCGTCGATCCAGGCGGGGCCGTGCAGGGCGTACTGGTCCATGGGCCAGTCGTGCATGACCAGCACACGCAGGCCAAACGATTCGGCAAGACCAAGCACTTCGCGCCGTTCTTCACTGCTGAGTGCGTCGATGCCCTCGAGTGCGATGGCGTTGTGGTGCATGCGCACGAGGTCTTCCATGGCGAGGCGCCAGGCATCGCGGAAGGGCACGGACAGTTGGTCGGCGATACGCTGCGTGACCCGCGTGTGCATGTAGACGCCGAGCGGCAGGAAGTCGTCGAGCAGCGGATAGTGGGGCGGCGGCGGCACCTGTTGCAGGGTCACTTCGTTTTTGCGCAGGGCCTCGGCCTCGGCGCGCGTTGGCGCGCGAAAGCGTATCTGCTGCACCTCCATCCACTCGGTGGTGCGCGTGGCGCTGAAGAGCCGAAAGATGATGCCGGTTACCGCGCCGGGAAAGCCGAAGTGGGGGATGCGCCGCACCACCGTGCGCCATTGTTCGCTGTGGGGCAGGTGGTCCACATGTTCGCCGCCGGGATAGGTCCACACCCACGAAGGAAAGGCGCGCTTGCTGCAGCGATACGTCAACTCGACCATGCCGAGGCGGTGCGTGTCGATGGGCAGGCGGGGCTCATCGGCACTGTGTGAAGAGAGCGCGACCCAAAAGCTGGGATCGTCCTGGCCGAGCGTATCGATGCGGCGCACGTCTTCGAAGCGGCCTTCGAGCCGAGTACCCTCCGCCGTACGCTCGCGGAAGACCGGCACGTGCTGCCACTCCTTTTCCTCGCGCCGGTCCGTCAGCGACCAGCGCATCAGGTCGTCCGCGGAAAAGGTGAGGTGCTCGACGCTGGTGTGCGCATTCGGATCGGGGGCGTGCATCAAGGTGCGCAAATAACCCGCATACTCGTAGCGCATACCGCCGCATCCGTCCTGTCTTAGAGGCTCCAGCCAGCCTCCATCCTACGCACGTGGCGGCGGGAATCCAAGGGGCGGACCGGGGGCGCGGGGCGCGAAGCATCCACCGATTTCACCGGTTGGCAGGGATGGGAAGTGGGGCGTTGGAGGGTGCCGCTGTCCGGCGGGCGCACCAGCGGTGTGTAGGACATCGGCCACAGTTTCACAGATTTACACAGATGGAAGAGGAGGGGGAGGTGGCAGGGGATTCAGTGCCTGTGTCGGGTAGCATGGTTGGCGCGCGGGTGCAGGTGTGGTTTTGCGCTGCCGGTTGCGTGCAGCGACTCAATCGTCTGCGGTGTATGCTCTTATTTACATCTTGTTTACATCTTGTTTTTGAATTCTTATCTGTGCAATCTGTGTAATCGGTGGTTGGTTCTTTATGTTTTTTTGCTATAGATTTCACAGATGTACAAAGATTGAAGAGGGAAGAAAGGGCATAGTGCTTATAGCATGCTGTGATTGTGGTGCTGGAAACGGGATGCGGTGATTGCTTGCCGGGGTCTCGGGCGCTTTGCACCGTTGGTCCGAGGTGCGTGCTATTGCTCTTATTCTGTTTTTCATTCTTATCTGTGTAATCTGTGCAATCTGTGGTTGGTTCTTCATCTTTTTATTTGCCACAGATTTCACAGATTTGCACAAATTGAAGAGGGGACAGAAGGAGGCGCGGTGCAATGGGTGGATGTTTTCCGGCTAGCGGGACAGCGCTTCCGGTCCGCCCATCAACTGCCGGTCATAGGCCGCGGTCACGGTCGTGGCCAGGCCGCCGCGCGGCGTACACGCAATCTCGATGGTCATGCGCTGCGGGGCGCAGGCGCGCACCAGGTCTTCCAGCATGCGGTTGACCAGATGCTCGTACCAGATGCCGACGTTGCGATAACTGAGCAAGTAGTATTTGAGCGAACGCAGTTCGATGCATTGCTCGCGCGGGGTATAGCGAATGCACACCTCGGCGAAGTCGGGCAGGCCGCTGAACGGGCACACACTCGTAAACTCATTTGTGGTCGTCACGCACTCCATGGCGTGGCCATGCGGCTTGCCGGCGTATTCGTACGGAAAGCATTCGAGCACGCTGCTGTCGATGGCCTCGGGCCCGTCGAAGGGCAGCGTCTTGACGAGGGCCTTGAACTGGTCGCGTGCGGCCGGGCGGGGCTCGAAATCCATTGCGCTTACTCCTGGGCCGAAGGGGCCGTCTTGCGCTGCATAAACAGCCAGGCCGGCAGCAGCGGGTTCGTGTAGGCAGGGTCCCACGCGTTGTGGCCCACGCCCTCCAGTTCGCTGTAGCGCACCGTGCCGCCCGCCTCTTCCACCAGGCGCACCATCGTGGCCGAGCGGAAGGCGGGCACCACCTCGTCTTCGGCGCCGTGCCAGGCCCAGATGGGCACCCGGGCCAGCGCGGCCACGCGCTCCTCGAGCGTGCCGAAGATATCGGCCAGGGGCACTTCGCTCAGGCGCTGCATGTCCTCCGGCTTGCCGCCGCCGCAGATGGGCACGATGGCGGCCCACCGTCCGGGGTGCAGTGCGCCCCAGCTCCAGGCCAGGTAGCCGCCCATCGACAGGCCGGTGAGATAGCGGCGCGTGGGGTCGATGTTGTAGCGCGCCTCGACGTCGGCCAGTGCGGCTTTGACATGGGGCAGGGCCGCATCCCACCAGCGGCCGGCGGGGCATTGCGGCATCACGACGATGGCGGGGTAGCGCTCGGGGTGGCGGCGCAGCGCCGAGCCGAGGCCGACTTCGGTCTGGATGAGGCCGTCGTCGCCACGTTCGCCGGAACCGTGGAAGAAGACAACGAGCGGCCATGCTTGTTCGCCGGTGTAGTCGAAGGGCACATAGACCACGTAGCGGCGGGTCGCGCCATCCACGGTGACGGTGCGATTCAGGAAACCGGTGGGCTCGCTGGAGGCAGCAGGCATGGCAGGGGGCCGTTGGTTGGTGTTGGTGGCGGGTTCGGCGGTGCTGGCGCAGGCCGCTACCGCGCCGGTCAGCACCAGGAACGTCAGCAGGCGCATCATGCCGGCAACGCTAGCACGGCCCTCGGGCTTTTTTCATGCCGCGCCGGGTGCTATACTCCCGGCTTCTGAGCAAAGCAACCGCGCTCCGGCTGTGCCTCGGCCGGGTGGCGCCGCCTATCGACGGAGACAGCACCATGGCCGCCAAAGGCAACCGCGAAATGATCACGCTCGAGTGCACCGAAGCGCCGGGCACGTCGCGCTATACGACCACGAAGAACAAGCGCAAGCACCCCGAACGCCTGGAGCTGCGCAAGTACAACCGCCGCCTGCGCAAGCACACGCTGCACCGCGAGAAGAAGTAAGCGGCGCGCGCTATGGCGCGCTTTCTTCGTGATTTTCTTCGGCCGCCCCGGCTTCCTGCGTTGGGGCGGCCGCTTCATTTGGCGCCGCCGATGCCGGTTCCTCGCTGGCGGGCGCGGGTTGCTCGGGTGCGGGGGCGGGTGCCGGTGCAGGTGCCGAAGGACCGGGTACCACCTGGCCCGGCACCCGGGTGCCCGGCGGCAACGCCTCCTCCAGCAACTCCGTCTGCCGCGCCTGAATCTTCTCCATCAGCTCGTCCATGTTCTCGCGCAGCCGGCGCGCGCCAATCTCCGTACCGCGCTGCATCAGTTCCGGCAAGACATTCAGCGTCTTCTGGCCCAAGGGCGTCTCATAGAAGGCGATGAGCTCGCGAATCTCGGCCTCGGAAAAGGCCTCGACATAGAGGTCGGCGTATTCCTCCTTCAGCGCCTCGTAGCTCAGGTGCTCCTCGAAGAACGGCTCCACAATATCGCTGTAGTTCTTCAGCGCCGGCAGGGCGTTGTACTGCTGCTGCAGCGCCGCCCGTACCGACTCGCGGGTCAACGCGTCCACCCGCACCAACTCCAGCAGCTCGAACACCGCCGCGCGGTGGCGCCCGGTGTCGGCGCCGGCCGGCTGCGGTGCAGCGGTACACAGGAGCAGGGCCATCGCGGCGAGGGCCAGGGCGTGCGGGCGTAGGGTCTTCAACATGGAGCTTCCTTTATTGCGGCGCGGCATCGGCATGGTGCGTGCCGCGGCACGTGTTATGCTCGGTGAGGTTAGGCAGGCTAGCAACCTGAGGGAGACCACGCAATGCGTTGGGGATTGAGGCACGGCGGGTTCGTTTGCTGGGCGATGGCCCGCCCGGCCTTCGGGCTGCCGCTTGTGGCGCTGGTACTGGCCGGGTGCGGCGTAGAGATTTTGACGACGACCGCCATCACGAGCGAACTGCGCAAGGAAGAGGCCACGGCGATGAACCGTCAGTTGGCCACCGTGCAGGATTCGCAGACGCAGCAGAATGCCCAGCGCGCGGTCGATGCGTATCGCGCGGAAAACGGTGCGCCACCGCCGAGCCTCGACGTGCTGGTGCCGCAGTATCTGGACGCGGTACCCACGCGCGCTGATGGCAGCCCGTGGCATTACGACGCGCGCACCGGCCGCATCAGCCGCACCGCGCCGTCGCCCGCGGCGGTGAACCGCCAGCGAATCGAGCAGATCTATGAGGCGATCACTGCTTACGGCACGGCCACGGGCTGGTATCCGCCGACGCTCGATGCGCTGGTACCGCAGTACCTCGATGTCGTGCCCGTGAGCGTGAGCGGCCAGCCCTTCATCTACAACAACCAGAACGGCTACGTGGGCGTGCCGCAGGCGCAGGCGCCGACCCCGCCGGGCCAGCCCACCAACTTCGGCGCGCCGCCGCCCCAGCGCAGCAATGACCCCCAAGACATCGGCGACGCGCACACCCAGCGCCAGCATCAGGTGATGGACGACCTGGGCTTGTAGGCGGGGAAAGGGGGGGCGAAGCACAAAGAACGCTGTCAGTTCTCGCCTGCTACACGTAAACCCCGAGCCCCCTAGCAGCCACTATCCGTCTTCGTCATGCCTGCGAAAGCAGGCATCTCGACAATTTCTAGCCATCGGGTTTCACCCGGCCCGCCTCACCGGCTAGAAATGGGCGCGAGATTCCTGCTTTCGCAGGAAAGACGAGGGGAGGGTGAGTTGCGGCGGGTCTTGCGCGGTCAGCCCGGCAGGCTAGAAATGGTCGCGAGATTCCGGCTTGCGCAGGAATGACGAGGGGAGGGTGTGGAAGGGAGCAGGGGCGCTGGCGGGCATGGCGGGAGGGGGAAGGTGACGTATGGTGCTTTCCGCCCGGTGCATGCGTCTGCGTATAGTGTGCGGCGCAACCGGGAGTGTAGCGGGTGTTTGCTTTTCTCAGAGGTATCGTGGCGAGTAAGGGTGCCGAGGGCATCGCACTCGACGTGCAGGGCGCGGGTTATGCGGTGATGGTGCCGGCGGGTACGCAGGCGCAGTTGGTGCTGCATGAGGAGGCGCGGCTGCTGACCTACTGCCACATCCGCGAAGACACGTTTCAGATTTTCGGCTTTCTGCGCGAGGAAGAGCGCGCGCTGTTTATTGCGCTGCTGGGCATCACGGGCGTGGGGCCGCGGGTGGCGCTGGCCGTGTTGAGTGCGCTGCCGCCCCACACGTTCCAGCGGGCCGTGCTCGACAACGATGTGGCCGCGTTTAACAAGGTGCCCGGCGTGGGCAAGAAGACGGCGCAACGGCTGGTGCTCGAGATGCGTTCGAAGCTGGGCCAGGATACGGAACTGGGCGCGCTGTTGGGCGGCGAGGCGTCGGCCGCGGTGGCCGCGCCCGAGGGCGATGATGTGGCCGAGGCGCTGCTGGCGCTGGGTTGTACGCCGCAGGAAGCGCGGCAGGCGGCGGCCTATGCGCGCCAGCAACTGGGCGATGAGGCGGGCGACGAGGCGCTGGTGCGTGAAGCGCTGCGCAGCCTGGCACGGAGTTGACGCGATGCCGGTGAGCGATGTGGTGCAGGGCCAGCCTTACGAGGACGACAGCGGCTACGATGAACAGTTGCGGCCCCAGCGCCTGGCGGATTTTCCGGGTCAGCCGGCGCTGAAGGAGAAGCTGGAGATCACGATTGCGGCCGCCAAGCAACGCGGCGAGCCGCTGGACCATCTGCTCTTGAGCGGGCCGCCGGGCCTGGGCAAGACGACGCTGGCGCGCATCCTGGCCAATGAGATGGGCGTGAACATACGCCAGTCGAGTGGGCCGGTGATCGAGCGGCAGGCCGACCTGAGCGCGATGCTGACCAGCCTGGAAGAACACGACCTGTTCTTTATCGATGAGGTGCACCGCCTGAACCACGCCGTGGAAGAGACGCTCTACAGCGCGATGGAAGATTTCGAGGTCGACATCATGCTGGGCAAGGGGCCGACCGCGCGCTCGATGAAGATCGGGTTGAAGCCGTTCACGCTGGTCGGGGCCACCACGCGTGCGGGCTTGCTGACCCCCCCCTTGCGCGCGCGCTTCGGCGATGTGTGCCGCTTCACCTTCTATGCGCCCGAAGAATTGCAGCAGATCATCCTGCGTGCGGCGCGCATCCTCAGCGTGCGTATCGAAGAAGAAGGCGCCCACGAGATTGCCCGGCGCGCCCGGGGCACGGCGCGCGTGGCGAACCGGCTGCTGCGCCGCGTGCGGGACTTTGCCGATGTAAAGGGCGACGGCGTGATCACGCGCGACATTGCCGATGCCGCGCTGAAGATGCTGCGGGTGGATGCCCTGGGTCTGGACGACATGGACCGGATGATCCTGGGCACGATGATCGAGAAGTTTGGCGGCGGTCCCGTGGGGGTGGCTTCACTCGCGGTGGCCGTGGGCGAAGAGGCCCGCACGCTGGAAGATGTGCACGAGCCGTTCCTGATCCAGACCGGCTTCATGAAACGCACGCAGCAGGGGCGCGTGGCCACGCCGCACGCGTATGCGCACCTGGGCCTGACCCCCCCGCCGGAAGGCGGGCAGAGCCTGTTCATGTAGCGTGCGTACGCGCCGCGCTGCGCACGCCGCAAGGCATTGTGCTAGGCTCGGGTCTGGCAGCAGGGCACACCACAGACACCACCAACCGCACCCGCCCGATGGCGGTACAGCACCACCCCAATGTCCTTCTTTCGCCAAGTCCGGCACCTCAACGTCATTCGCTCGGTTGGCTGGCGCGCGGGCTGGCGTGCCGCGCGCCACCTCTATCGCGACTACCACCGGGGCGACGGGCACAGCCGCTCGCTCGTGAACGTCACGCTCGAATTGACGTACAAGTGCAACTGGAAGTGCAACTTCTGCTTTCTCAAGGACAACGTGCTCAACCGGCGCGTCGACGAGTTGTCGTTCGATGAGATTGCGCGCCTGGTCGATCGTGTGGCGCCGCTGGGGGTGGGCTTCTTTCTCACGGGCGGCGAGCCGTTTCTGCGCCGCGACGCCATCGACATCATCGAGTATATCCGTGGCC
>CAYMLC010000067.1:8534-10605 GCA_964390765.1 uncultured Nitrospirales bacterium | reverse complement strand
CTCGCCCTCGATGTCGCGGAAGCCGCGCCACAACAGGGCGTCGAGGCCGCTGTGGCTGTTGCTGCGTGCCGGATACCACTGCCGGGCAACGGCGCCGCTTACCGTGCGCCGCAAGGTGCGATGGTCGCGGCCCTGGCGCGAGGGATGCGGCGTGTTAGATAACAGCACCAGGTAGCGGCCGGTGGCACGGTCGAGCCACAGGCAGGTGCCTGTCCAGCCGGTATGGCCCAGTGCGGTGCGCGCAGGCAGATAGCCGGTCAAACCGCGCCACGGGTCGAGGTTCCAGCCCAGCCCCTGCCAGGGATAACTGGGCACCTGCGTGAGCTGGGTCATCTCATCGACGGTCTCGAGCCGCAGCACCTCACCGCGCAGCAGCGCCCGGCAATACGCCCCCACTTCCTCCGCCGTGCTGAACAGCCCCGCGTGCCCCGACACGCCGCCCATGGCCGACGCGTTCTCGTCGTGCACTTCGCCCTGAATGAGACGTTCGCGCCACGCACACAACTCGGTCGGTGCCGCGCGTTCGCGCCACGCCGGTCCGGGGTTGAACTGCGTGGCGCGCAGACCGATGGGCGCGAAGATTTCACGCGCGCAATACGCGTCGAGCGGCTCGCTCACCACCTTCTCCACCACCCGGCCCAGCAGCATGAAGCCAATGTCCGAGTAGCGGCGCTGGCTGCCCGGTGACCACGAGAGTGATTCCTGCGCCGCGCGCGCGACCGCTTCATCAATTGACGTGATGTCGGTGTGCCACGCGCGGAAGCCGACGAAGCCCGCAGTATGCGTCAGGCAGTGGCGCAGGGTAATGCGGCGAAACAGCGGATAGTCCAGCCAGCGCGCAACGGGCTCGTCGAGCGCAAGCGCGCGAGCGTCCCGCAGCTGCAACACGGCGGTCGTCGTGGCCACCACCTTCGTCAGTGAAGCCAGGTCGTACAGCGTATCGAGTGTATTCGGCACCTCGACCGGATAGCGCTGGCGCAAACCCGCCGCGGCTGCCCAAGCCACGCCATGCACATCGCCCACACACGCGGCTGCACCCGGGGCACCGCTCTCGCGAACGGCCTCTTGCAGGGCGGTGGTCAGACGCTCACGGTCTAGTTGCGGTGTAGCCATGCCGGCAGCTTAGCGCCTCGTGGCAATGCGAAAAAACCCGGACCCGAAGCCGGAGTCGCTTCGGGCCGCGGGAATGCGCGATGGAGTGACGGGCCCCGCACCCTTGAGCGAGCGCGCAGGCGTGAAGCAAAAAGAATCCTGCCAAGCGAATTCCGTCGGCGCCTTCAGCGCGCCGCACGGCCGCACGCGGCGCAGCAAGCTGCGGGCACTACTTCTTTTTGGCCGCCGTCTTCTTCGCTGTAACCTTCTTGGCCGTGTTCTTCTTGGCAACGGGCTTTTTCGCCGCAGGCTTCTTGGCGGCGGGCTTCTTGGCTGCCGGCTTCTTGGCCGTCGTCTTTTTAGCGGTCGCCTTCTTGGCCGCAGGCTTCTTCGCGGAAGTCTTCTTGGCGACGGTCTTCTTGACCGCGCTCGCCTTCTTGGCAGCCGTCTTCTTAGCCGTGGTCTTTTTCGCCGCCGGCTTCTTGGCCGCAGGTTTCTTGGCGGCTGGCTTCTTGGCCGCAGGCTTCTTGGCGGCTGGCTTCTTGGCCGCAGGCTTCTTGGCCATAGCGGTCTTGCCGGCCGGCTTCTTCACCGACGCCTTTTTCGTGACGGTCTTCTTGGCAGCCGGCTTTTTCGCCGTCGCCTTCTTGGCCGTCGCCTTCTTTGCCCCGGAAGCTTTTGTCGCGGGCATGCCTGTCCTCCTCTTCGCGTATTTCCCCATGCCACGTGGCGCGCTTGGCTATCGCGCGCACGACAACAGGCCGTGCTCAGTGGACCCGGCACATCGCATGCGATGCGGCCGGGCCAGCCCACTCCCGCTTACGGACGACAGCAAGCCGAGACCACGTGCTTTATTCGGTGTCCTGCGGGCGTAGCGCGGTGGAAGCCAGATGCCAAGCGGCCGCTTGTTGTTGCGCACCGGCTTCCGCTGCGTCGTGTCCGCCGGACCTACACCGCTGTCGCGGAGCCGAATCGAGCC
>CAYMLC010000067.1:0-8524 GCA_964390765.1 uncultured Nitrospirales bacterium | reverse complement strand
TTTCAGGCGGCCCTTGCACGCGATCCTGTAAGTGCTGACAGGACTACTTAAACTGTTATCTACGCGCTGTCTAACAAATGTTTACCCAAAACGCAAGTGTTTTTTATCGACTCCCGGTTTTTTATTGCGCACGACCGCCGCGCATATGCCGAAAAGGCAAGCACGGTAATAGTGCGCGACCACGCGCTGCCCCGCAACGGTTGGGCAGAAAATGACTGGCTGCCATTGCGGTAGCCGATCCTCGGCTGCTACGATTCAAGACTTTGTTGCCGGCCGCGCGATTGCCGCCGGTCTCGTATGGGAGGCGGGCCGGCGGGCAGGCCGTGGGCACGCCAAGGCGCGGGCCCGATGAACCCGCACGCGTACTACGCAAGGAGAACGGACGATGGCGCAGACTGTGGCAGAAATCTTCGAGATGATGCCGGAGCGGGTCAATAAGGAAAAGACCCAGGGCATGCAGGCCACCTATCAGTTCAACATCACCGGCGACGGTGGCGGCGAATGGTACGTCGTGATTGACAATGGCGATGTGGCGGTAAACCCGGGCACGGCCGAGAGCCCCAGCATCACCATCACGTGCACCAGCGAAGACTGGGTCAAGATCGTCAACGGCGAACTGAACGGGCAGCAGGCCTTTCTGATGGGTAAGCTGAAGATTCAGGGCGACATGACGCTGGCCATGAAACTGCAGAGCGTTTTCTCGCTCGGCGGCTAATGCGTATGCCTTGGCCATGCGCCGGGTGTTCAATGTCCTGCAGCCCCGCTTGGGTGGGGCTGCTTTCTTTTTGTCTCGTGCTATGCGCGGCGGGTTGCCAGCGTGCAGGTGACACGCCCACCGGACCGGCTACGGTCCAGTTGGACATTACGGCGGGCCAGACCGTGCCCGCCCAGCTGCATCGTGCGCCCGAGCCGATGCTGGGCGTGGTGGTGTTGGCGGCGCACAACAGCGGCTGCGAAACCTGGCAGCCACTTCAGGCGCGCATCGCGGACAAGGCCACGATGCTGTGTGTTGCCCTGGCGCCGGCCGACCCGGTGCGGCTCAGCGCGGCGGCCGCACTCGATGTGTTGCTGGACGAGGGTATCGCGCCCGGGCGCCTGGTGATTGCCGCCGAAGGCGAACATGGGCGTGCCGCCTTGGAGGCAGCAGCGGGACGCGACGAAGTGGGCGGTGTGGCGCTGCTGTCGCCCGGCGCCAGCGATGCAGGGGACCTCGTGCGCGAAACCGTGGGGCTGCCGCTGCTCCTGCTCGCGGCGGAGGGCGATGCCTTTGCCGCCACCGCGGCCACCGCGATTCACGGCGCCGCACCCGAGCGCAGCGAATTGCGGCTGTATCCCGGCGGGGCACATGGAGCCGACCTGTTGGCGGCTTCGCCGCAGGCGCTCTCGCAGACCGTGCTGTGGCTCGAGGGCGTTGCGCGCGCCGACATCCAGCTGGCCGAATAGGGCGACCCGGCAAGTTTGTCTTTCAAGCCAGCACACGCCTAGAATCTGGCACGCTGCAACCGTGTAACTTGTATGGGGTCGCCGGCCGACGCGCCGCCGAATAGGATGCACATGAAGCCGAATCTCACCGAACTGGTGAATGTGATTACACAGCGCCTGGAGGAGTCACCGGAGGCGCCGCTCACCGAGAGCCGTATCCGTTCGTGGCTGGCGAGCCAGGGCTATCACAAGCGCGACATCGACGCAGCCATTCGCATTGTGCGGCCGCAATTTGCCGGCACCCTCAGCGAGCGCCCACCCAAGCGCCCCGGCGCTGTGCGCCATTACTCGCCCGACGAGGTCTTCAAACTCTCGGCGGAAGCGCAGCAGGTGCTGGCGCGGCTCGACCTCTACGAATTGATCACCCCCTACGAACGCGAGCTGATTCTCGAACGCGTGACGCAATACGAAGGGGAAGTCGGCCTGGACGAGCTGGATTATCTGCTCACCTGGATGCTGTACAGCACGCGCGATGTCGAGTCGCAGCAGACGCTGTACAACGTGTTCGACAACGCGCGCGACCTCCTGCACTAGCGGCGCGCTTCACGCCCTCCGCCGCATCACGACTTTTTCGCGCTGGCCTTTTTCGCACTGGCCTTGCGTTTGCGCGGCGCCGCCTTCTTCTTCGCGGGGGCATTGGCCAGCAACTTCGCTGCCTGCTCGATGGTGAAAGCCTGCGGGTCGGCATCCTTGGGCAGCGAGGCATTCTTGTTGCCGTCGCTTACATAGGGGCCATAGCGCCCCTCATAGATCGTCAGCTTCACACCGCTCTTGGGGTCGTCACCCAGTTCACGCAGCACCTTCTTGGTGGCGCCGCGGCCCGCCTTCGGCTGGGCCAGCAACTCGAGCGCCCGCGGCAATTCGATCGTGAATACGTCGTCCGGCGCCTTCACGCTGCGGAACTCGCGGTCGCACTGCACATACGGACCAAAGCGCCCAATCGCGGCCTTCACCTTCTTGCCGTCGTCCGGGTGCTCGCCCAGTTCACGCGGCAGCGACAGATACTTGAGCGCCGTCTCCAGCGTCACGTCCTCCAGGTGCGTGCCCTTGGGCAGACTGGCGCGCTTCGGCTTCACCTTGCGATCTTCGCCTTGCTCACCCAATTGCACGTAGGGCCCGTACGGACCGAGTAACGCATAGATGTTCTCGCCCGTCTCCGGGTGTTGCCCCAGCGCCTCGTTGCCGCGTGCCTTCGCCGCCAGCAACTCTTCCGCCTTCGCCACGTCCAGTTCTTCAAACGTCACATCATCGGGAATGCTGGCCACATTCTCCGCGCCGCCCTCGCCACGCTGAACGAAGGGCGCATTCTTACCCAGCCGCACCACGATCGGCCGGCCTTCGCCGTCTTCGCCCAACGGGATGGCCGGAAACTCGATGTGCTCCATCTGCCCTTCGATGGCCTGCTTGAGCCCGTCGCCAAACTGACCCTCCCCCCGGTAGAAGCTGCGCAGAAACGCCTTCCAATCCTGGCGGCCCTCGGCGATGGCGTCGAGCGCTTCTTCCATGCGCGCCGTGAAACCATAGTCCACATAGTCGCCGAAGTAGCGGCGCAGCAGATTGGTGACGGCCACGCCCAGAAAGGTTGGGGCCAGCGCGCTGCCAATCTTCTCGACGTAGCCACGCGCCTGAATGGTCGAGATGGTGGGCGCATAGGTCGACGGCCGTCCGATGCCTTCCTCCTCCAGCCGCCGCACCAGCGACGCCTCGGTAAAGCGCGCGGGTGGCTTGGTCTCGTGCCGCTGCGGCTGCAACCCGTCCAGCGTCAGCGGCTGGTCGGGGCCGACCTGCTGCCCCTCTTCGACCGGGGGCAGCACGGTGTCATTGGTGCCGCTGGGCGACACCGCCAGAAATCCGGGAAAGGTGACGACCGAACCGTTGGCGCGAAACGTGGCCTGTTTGTCATCGGCCTCGGCCGCAATCGTGATCGCGGTCTTCTCCAGCTCGGCGTCGGCCATCTGCGAAGCAAGCGTACGCCGCCAGATCAATGAGTACAGTCTGCGCTCTTCGTCCGACAAATAGGCCGCCAATTCCTCCGGCCGGCGCGCGAGCACCGTCGGGCGTATCGCCTCGTGTGCCTCCTGCGCCATGCGGCTCTTGGTCGTGTAATGGCGCGGCCCCTGGTGATAGCGCTCGCCGTAGTGCTCGCGTATGACCTGCCCCGCCTCGTGCAGCGCCTTGTCCGCCAGCACCTGCGAATCGGTACGCATGTAGGTAATGAGGCCTTCGCGGTCGCCACCGCCCAGGTCCACGCCCTCGTACAGCCGCTGCGCCACCTGCATCGTGCGCGTGGGCGAGAAGCCCAATTGCGAACTGGCCGCCTGTTGCAGGGTCGAGGTGATGAACGGCGGCTGGGGCCGCTGGCGTACCGCCTTGCGCTCGACATTGGCCACGCGCCAAGGCAGCCCCGCTTCCAGCGCCTGCGCCAGCGCGCGCGCCTCCGCCTCTTCGCGCAGCCAGTAGACATCCTTGCTCTTCAGACCGCCCGTATCGCCGTCGAAGTCCTTGCCCGTGGCGAGGCGCTTGCCGTCGACGCCATGCAGCACCGCCTGAAACGCGGTGCCGTCACGCGAGAGGGTGGCTTCCAGGTCCCAGTAGGGCGCCACGTGAAAGGCCTTGCGCGCTTCTTCGCGCTCGACCACGATGCGCACCGCAACACTCTGCACGCGGCCGGCACTCAGCTTGGGGCGCACCTTGCGCCACAGCACCGGCGACAACTCGTAGCCGTACAGGCGGTCGAGAATACGGCGGCCTTCTTGCGCCCGCACCAACTCCGTATTGACATCGCGCGGATGCTCGATGGCCTGCTTGATGGCGCTCGACGTAATCTCGTGAAAGGCGATTCGCCGCACGGGCACCTTCGGCTGCAAGGTCTCCAGCAGGTGCCAGCTGATGGACTCGCCCTCGCGGTCTTCATCCGTCGCCAGCACCACCTCCTCCGCCTCCTTCATCTTCTTCTTCAACTCCGCGATGCGCTTCTTGCTGTCCTTCTGCACCACATAGTGCGGCGTAAAGTCGTTGTCGATATCGACCGCCATCCGCGCCCAGGGCTTGTCCTTGATGGCGCTGGGCACTTCGGCGGCACTGCTGGGCAAATCGCGGATGTGCCCGTAGCTGGCCACCACCTCATACTCCTTGCCCAGGAACTTACTTATCGTCTTCGCCTTGGCGGGCGATTCTACAATCACCAGTTTCAAGGGGCCGGTCTTCCTCTCGGGTTGCCTAATATCCCGCGCAACGCGCCAGGCAGCACGCATATTCGAGATGGCGGCGAAGCGTACCGAAGCCGCCACACAGCAAACAAAATGCGTATAGTGCCAGCCTGGCAATAAATTCTTGCAGCACGAAGCGCCGCATTCTATCCTTTCGTCCATGAGCGATCCCTACTGCCAGTTCGTCGACCACCTGACGGCCGAGCGCCGCCATTCCCCCCACACCGTTCGCGCCTACCTGAACGACCTGGTGCAGTTCTGCGACTTTCTGGCGCATGGGCGCGCCGCCTTCGAGCGACAGCCCGAAGACGCACGGGCCACCCCCACGCTGGCGGCGCTGCGTGCGGCCGACCGAACGCGGGTGCGGGCCTACCTAGCACATGTCCAGACCGCGGGCGGCAGCACGCGCACGGCGGCCCGCAAGCTGGCGGCGCTGCGTGCGGCGTATCGCTACTTCTGCCGGGCGGGGCTGCTCGAAGAAAACCCGGCGGCGCAAATCTCGATGCCCAAACGCACGCGCCCCTTGCCGGCGGTACTCAGCATTCCCGAGGTGACGGCCCTGCTCGAAGCGCCCGACACCCGCCAGCCGGCCGGCGCACGCGACCGCGCCCTGCTCGAGACCCTGTACAGCGGGGGCATGCGCGCGGCCGAATGCGCGGGCCTCGCGCTGGCGGACATCGACCTGGGCCAGGGCACCGCGCGTGTGCTGGGCAAACGTGGACGCGAACGACAGTGCTACCTGGGGCGCGCGGCGAGTGCTGCGCTGTCCGCCTATGTGGCGGTGCGTGGCGAACTGGGCCCGCCCCGGGGCGACCGCCTGTTCGTAAACGCGCGCGGCGGCCCGCTGACCACCCGCAGCATTCAGCGCGTGGTCGAGCGCTATGCGGCCGCCGCACTGCCGGGGCGGCACGATGTGTCTCCGCATACGCTTCGCCACAGCTTTGCCACGCACCTGCTCGACGGCGGTGCCGACCTGCGCGTGGTGCAAGAGTTGCTCGGCCATGCGAGTCTGGGCAGCACGCAGATCTACACGCACGTCAGTATCGAGCGTCTGCGCGAGGTCTATCGCGAAGCGCACCCGCACGCCTAGCCAGAGATTTAACGGCTTCTTCACCGCCCGCACACATCCCCTTCGCGACCCCAGTGGTACAGTGTCAAGGAAGGGGCTGAACATGACTGACTCCACACCGGACCGTCGCGTACGACTCTCTCTGCGTTTCCGCATTGTAGCCACCGCCATGGCGTGCACCCTGTTGCTTGTGGGCGTGCTGTTCCTCGCCTATGCGCGCCACGAACGCCAGCGCAATGTGGAGCGACTCGTAGACAAGGCGCGCACCATCACCATCACGGCCGAGAGCGTGCGCGAGGGTATGGAGCGCAAATGGTCGCAGGGCGTCTTTACCCCGCAGATGCTGCGTGCGTGGGGTGAAGCCGGCGAGATGGGCAAGGTGCTGGAAGCGGTGCCGGTGGTCACGGCATGGCGCGCTCGGAAGAAGTGACCGCACGCTTCAGCGACATCGACCAGCAGGTCAGTGCGCTGCACCGGCGCATCGCCAACCTGGCCGAAGCCAGCCGCGCGCAGGCCAGCCACGTTGAGGCCATCGAGCGGGACCTGCAGGCCACGGAGCAGGTGGTGCAGCGCAACGCCGCCGCCGCCCAGGAGGCCGCCGCGGCGAGCACCGAATTGATGGACATCGCGCACGAGCTTGGTACCCTCGTACGCGGGCTCAACCACATCGTGCGCGGCACCGCCAGCCACAGCGACCTGCACGCGCCACCGGCCGTTCAGGTCGCGCAGGGTGCGCATGCGGCGGCCTTGCCCGCGCCCCCACCGGCGCAACGCGCCCCGGAATACATCGAGCGCTAAGCGCCCGCCCGGGCACTGGGCATTCGCGCCGCCAATGCTTTACCATCAACGCCTGGCGCCTTGAACCCCGGTGCCGGCGAGGGCATGTTACAAGCCGAGCAATTGAGCAAGACCTTTTATCCCGCGCGGCAGGCGCCGGTGCATGCGGTGCGCGCGGCCACCTTTCGTGTCGAGGGGGGTGAAGTGCTGGGCCTGCTGGGGCCCAACGGCGCGGGCAAGACGACGCTGCTGCGCATGCTGGCGACGATTCTCAAGCCGACCAGTGGCCACTGCTGGATCGACCGCGTGCGCGCAGACACCGCGCCCGACGCCATCCGCGGCCGCCTCGGCTTTCTCAGCGGCAACACGCGGCTCTATGGCCGCCTGACCCCGCGCGAGGTCTTGCGCTATTTCGGGCGGCTGTACGGCCTCGACCGCCAGCAGATTGAAGCCCGCACGGCGGAACTCGCCGACCTGCTGGACATGGGCGCCTTCGTGAATCGCCGCTGTGAAACGCTGAGCACCGGCCAGACCCAGAAGGTGTCGATTGCGCGCGTTATCCTGCACGACCCGCCGGTGCTCATTCTCGACGAACCCACACTCGGCCTCGACATCCTGACCAGCCGCGCCATTATCGACTTTGTGCTCGATGCCCGCGCGCGCGGCCGCTGCATCATCTACAGCACGCACTATATGACCGAGGCCGAGCGTCTGTGTGACCGCGTTGGCCTTATCTACAACGGGCGCATCGCGGCACTGGGCACGCGCGACGAACTGTGCGCGCGCACGCAGACCGACAACCTCCACGACGCGTTCCTGCAGACCGTGGCCACGGAGCGCGAAGCCGCCGCATGATGCCGCGTATGGCGCTTACCGTCCTGCGTAAAGAGCTGCTGGACACCTTCCGAGACCGGCGCACGCTGTTGCTGATGTTCGGGGTACCGGTGCTGCTCTATCCCCTGCTGCTCATCAGCGGCTTTCAGCTGGCGGTCATGCAGCAGCAAGACCTCGAAGCGGCCGCCTCGCGCGTCGCAGTGATTGCGCCCCCCGATTCGCCCCTGCGCGACTGGCTGCGCACGCTGGAGCAGGTGGCCTTGCACGACCCCGCCGACCCGCGCGCGGCGCTGGAAGCCGGCACCGTAGACGTGGTGGTGGAGCAGAACAACGACGCCAACGCGCGGCTGAGCGAGGGGGGCACGGCGCGCTTCACCCTCTACTTCGACGCCACGGAACTGCCTTCGCTCGACGCGGTGGGCCGCGTGGCCGAGGGCCTGCGCGACCGCTCCGACGCCTTGCGCATGCGGCGGCTGGCTGAGGCGGCGCTGCCCGAACAATTCGCCAGCCCCATCCGCCTGGAACGCGAAGACGTGGCCACGCCCACCAAGACTTCGGGCACCTTGCTCGCGCTGTTGTTGCCCCTGTTCACCGTCATGACGCTGGCGCTGGGCGCGTTCTATCCCGCCATCGACCTGACGGCCGGCGAGAAAGAGCGCGGCACCTTCGAGACGCTGCTGTCGACACCCATCACCAAGCAGGCGATCGTGACCGGGAAGTTCCTCGCCGTGTTCGTGCTCGCCATGATCACGGCAGGCATGAACCTGGGCAGCATGTTCGTGACCTTCCAGTTCCTGCTGGCGCAGTTGAACACCATCGTCGAGAGCGACGCCGCCCTCGGCATTTCGATTCCCCTGTCGACGTTCGGCACGCTCCTGCTCGTGATGACGCCACTGGCGCTGCTGATCAGCGCGGCCACCATGAGCATCGCGGTGCTGGCGCGCAGCTTTCGCGAGGCCCAGCATTACCTCAGCCCCTTCTTCATCATCATCCTGCTGCCCACCTTCGCGGCGGCCTACCCCGGCATCGAGCTGTCGGCTGCGCTGCAGTACGTGCCCATCGCCAACGTGGTGCTGCTGTTCAAGCAACTCGTGACCGGCGAGGCCGCGCTCGATGGCGTATTCGCGGTCGTGCTCAGCACCAGTGCCTATGC
>CAYMLC010000066.1:0-10837 GCA_964390765.1 uncultured Nitrospirales bacterium | reverse complement strand
GCGCTTTTTTGCGTGCCCCTGTCTTCATGGCAGGGGCACTTTTTTTTTGCGCTTCCCGTTTGCCGCTCATGGCCTGTGGCTCGTGCCCAGAAACGATATGCAGGCGGTGAAGCGCGAGCCGCGAGCAGCAGGAAGCGAGCAGCGACCCGCTCGTGGCGTTTCCGCCACCGCTTTCCGCAATATCCTTCCGCCACACGCGTTCCGCCACGCGTGCTCCGCCACGCGCGTTCCGCCACGAGCGCCCTGCCATGAGCGACCGGCCAACAGCTGCCGCTGTCGTTGCTTGTGCCTCCCGACCCGTGCGAGCCACACTTCGCCTTGCCATGTCCACGGAACGCAGCGAAGCCATTCTCTTGCGCGGGGTCGACTACCGCGACACCAGCCGCATTCTTACCGCGCTCACGCCGGAGCGCGGACGCATCGCCGTTCTGGCCAAGGGTATCCGCCGCAGGAATCACGCGCTCACTGCGGTTCTCGATGTGCCGGGTCGGGTCGAGTTGGTATACGCCTGGAAAGACGGCCGCAGTGTGCAGACCCTGACGGACGCCGCCCGGCTCGACGGCTACCGCGCGCTCAAGCGCGACCTGGAAAAGGGCGCGCATGCCGCGGTCCTGCTGGAGGTCGCGTTGAAGACCACCGGTGAGAACGAGCCGGCACCGGATCCCTATCAGACCCTGGCCGCGGGTCTGGCTACGCTCGCAGACGATGCCGCCCCGGCCGTACCGGTGGCCGCCTGGGTCTTGCACGCGCTCTTGTGCGCGGCTGGTTTTGCGCCGGAACTCGTGGTGTGTGTGCGCACGGGCGAGGTGCTCGAACGCGCCGCCGGCTTCGCGTGGGAAGGCGGGGTGGTGGGCCCGGGCGAGCACGCCGATGTGCGGCTCGATGCCGAGCTGCTTGCCGGACTGCGCGCCCTGCGCGCGCCCCGGCCCCCGGCGGAACTGGCGGGCGGCGGGCGGGTGTTCAACCTGTTGGCACGCTATGCTGCGGCCCAACTCGACTCTGAATTGCGCAGCGTGCGGGTGCTCCACGATTTGTTCAATAATGCCTGACTGTTCACCCGACCGAGGCGCCTGAGTACATGCCTGTTTCCCAGAAGCTGATTCGCAATTTCTGCATCATCGCGCACATCGACCACGGCAAGTCGACGCTGGCCGACCGTCTCTTGCAGATGACGAAGACCGTGGACGAGCGCAAGTTCAAGGAGCAGGCGCTGGACACGATGGACCTCGAGCGCGAGCGGGGCATCACCATCAAGTCGGTGACGGTCCGCATGCAATACACGGCGTCCGACGGACAGACCTACGAACTCAATCTGATTGATACGCCGGGTCACGTGGACTTCTCCTACGAGGTGTCGCGCAGCCTGGCCGCGTGTGAAGGCGCGTTGCTGCTGGTCGATGCCGCGCAGGGCGTGCAGGCGCAGACCTTGGCCAATGCGTACAAGGCGGTCGAGCAGAACCTCGAGATTATCCCGGTCATCAACAAGATCGACCTGCCCAGCGCCAACATCGAGAGTTGCCGCGAACAGATTGAAGAGGTGGTGGGACTCGATGCCGATGAAGCCATTCTCGCCAGCGCGAAAGACGGCACCGGCACGGTCGACGTGCTCGAGGCCATCGTGCAGCGGGTGCCGCCGCCCAATGGCCAGACCGATGCGCCGCCGCGTGCCCTGGTATTTGATGCACGCTACGACCAGTACCGCGGCGTGGTGGTCTATGTGCGCGTGGTCGACGGCACGCTGAAGCAGGGCGCCAAGGTGCTCTTCATGCAGACCGACCGCAAGTACGAGATTGCCGAGTTGGGCGTGTTGCGGCCGGACCCCATCAAGCGCGACGAGTTGAGTGCGGGCGAGGTGGGTTATGTCATCTGCAACATCAAGACGCTTGAAGACACGAAGATTGGCGACACCGTGACGCATGCCGATGCGCCGGCGCAGCAGGCCCTGCCGGGCTATGCCGACCCGAAGCCCGTCGTTTTTTGCGGCCTGTATCCCGCGGCTGCGGGCGACTATGAAGATCTGCGCGACGCGTTGGAAAAGCTGCAGTTGAACGACGCCTCGTTCGAGTACAAGCCCGACAGCTCCGACGCGCTGGGCCTGGGCTATCGCCTGGGGTTTCTGGGCCTGCTGCACATGGAGATTATCCAAGAGCGTCTCGAACGCGAGTTCGGCCTTACCCTTGTGGCCACGATGCCCAACGTGGCCTATCGCGTCATTCGGACCGACGGCACGGAAGAGGTGATCGAGAAGGCCTCGCAGATGCCGTCTTCAGGCGAGATTACGCGTATCGAAGAGCCCTTCATCGAGGCGGATATCATGGTGCCCAACGAATATCTGAGCGCGGTCATCGACCTGTGCAAGAAGAAGCGTGGCATCCATGTGCGCATCGACTATGTCGACGCGAACCGCAGCATGGCCGTCTATCAGATGCCACTGAGCGAGATCGTGGTCGATTTCTACGACCGGCTGAAGACCATCACGCGCGGCTACGGCTCGCTTGAATACCGGCTCATCGAAGAGCGTCCCGGTAGTCTGGTCAAGCTCGACATTCTGCTCAACGGCGACCCGGTGGACGCGTTGTCGGTAATTGTGCACCGCGAGAATGCCGTGCATATCGGGCGCCATCTGGCCTCGCGCCTGCGCGAACTGATTCCGCGCCAGCAATATGAAGTCGCTATCCAGGCGGCTATCGGCGGCCGCATCATCGTGCGCGAGACGGTAAAGGCGCTGCGCAAGAATGTGACCGCCAAATGCTACGGCGGCGACATCACGCGTAAGCGGAAGCTGCTCGAGAAGCAGAAAGAGGGCAAGCGCCGCATGAAGCAGGTTGGCGCGGTCGAGGTGCCGCAAGAGGCGTTCATGGCGCTCTTGCAGGTGGGCAATTCGGACCGCTAGCCGTGGCGGTGCCGCCGGTCGAGGACGATGGCCGCGCGGCCGCATGGCGCGGCACGCTGCTCGGCTGGCTGCGGCCCATCGTTTTGGTCGTTGTGGTCATGCTGTTTGTCGCTGGCCAGTACCGCATCCCCAGTGCGTCGATGGCCCCGACGCTTGAGGGCGATCCGCGCTTTTTCCACGGCGACCGGGTGCTGGTGAACAAGCTGAGCTATGGCCTGCGCGTGCCCTTCACCACGTGGTGGCTGGCCCAGTGGGGCGAACCCCGCCGGTGGGATATCGTCGTGTTTCGCAGCCCGGTGCCCGGCGACCCCGAGCGTACGCTGGTCAAGCGCGTGGCCGCCCTGCCGGGCGAACACGTGCGCCTGCGCGGTGGCCACCTCTTTATCAACGGCGTGCGCGAGCCCTTCCCCGAGCATCTGCCGCCCGATATCGCCTATCTCAGCCAGGCCGACCTGGAACGGCGCGCGGCCCTGCCCATTCTCAACGAAGAAACCCGCGCGCGATACCGCGCCATGAGCGAGCGCATTCAGTTTCCCTATGCCGCAGCCGACGCGCCCGAACTGACCGAGGTGCCGCCGGGACACTATTTCCTCCTGGGCGACAACACGCTCGCCAGCCGGGACAGCCGCGTGTTTGGCTGGGTCCCGCGCGACCACCTCATCGGGCGCGCCTTCGCCGTGTGGTGGCCGCCGCCGCATGCCCGGGCCCTCGCGCCGTGGGCGGGCACCTGGTGGGGGCGCCTGCTGCTCATCGGCCTGCCCATGGCCTACGTGGCCGGCGAAGTACTGCGCGCTGCGCGGCGGCTGATTCCGCGCCGCGTGACCCAAGCGTAATGGTGCGGCTCTGGTGCGCAGCCATCGCCGTCATGAGTGCTCGCGCACGCTTGTAATCCAGTGCGCAATGGCACATGGTGGCGGGTCACGTGTGCAGGGCTGCCGGCGTCCTCGCCGGTGCGCCAACGTGAGCGCGCCTATTCCGACGTGTCGTTAAGATAGGGATACCATCACCATGACCGAGCAGCAGCGCATACCCATTCTACTGCTTACAGGCTTTCTCGGCAGCGGCAAGACGACGGTGTTGTCGCGGTTGCTGCGGTCCGACAGCTTTGCCCGCACGGGTGTGCTCATCAACGAGTTTGGTGAGGTGGCGCTCGACGGCGACCTCGTGGTGCACGAGGACGAGCAGGTCATCGAAACGAGTTCCGGGTGCCTGTGCTGCACCATTCGCGGCGATGTGCAGAAATCGCTCATGGCGTTGCACGCGAAGAACCGCGAGGGTCCGGAGCCGCGCTTTAACCGCGTGGTAATCGAGACCACGGGACTGGCCGATCCGTCGCCTGTGATTAGTACGTTGACGACCGACTGGCGGCTCGCTCAGGAGTTCGTCTTCGCGGGCATCGTCACCACGGTCGATGTGGTGCACGTTCTCGATACGCTCGAGCGGCACGAAGAGCCTTTGAAGCAGATCGTCGTGGCCGATGCCATTCTCTTCACCAAGACCGATCTGCTGGGTCCTGAGGAGCGTGCGGCCCGGCTCGAGCAATTACGGGAGCGTATCGTTCAACTGAACCCGGAGGCGACCCTCCTGCCGGCCGACGCCGCCGAAGATGCTTTCCAGACCACGCTGGCACGTGGGGCCTATCATCTGCGTGAGCATCCGGAGCGGGTGCAAGAATGGCTCAACGAAGCCGCGTATACGGCCCGGGCGCACGACCATGGTCATGGTCACCACGACCACCACCACGACGTAAACACCCACGGCAGCGACATCCACGCGTTTGCGTTGGTGCTCGAAGAACCCTTGCATGGCTTCGTCATGATGATGGCGATTGACCGCCTGCGCGCGGCACTGGGCACGGACCTGCTTCGCTTCAAGGCGATCCTGCACATCGCGGACGCGCCCGATGAACCGGTCGTCATGCATGCGGTGCAGCACACCATGCACAGCTTGCAGCGCTTGCCCGCGTGGCCCTCGGCCGACCGGCGCAGCCGCATGGTCTTCATCACCCGTGGCTTCTCGCAGGCCGAGATGGAGGACTACTTCGCGCGCTTTGTCGAGGCGGCCCGTGCGGCCTTGCCTTGAGGCCATGCACCGGCCGGGTGCGCCGGCCGCCTGAGCAAGACAAGGCGCCCGCGCTTTCGCTATGCTCGCGGTTTCCCACGCGGCTCACGGACACCACACTTCATGACGGATACCCCCCCAGACAAGGCGCCGGGCACCGGTCTGCCCAATTCGGTGGTCGGCGGTGGCATTGCGCTGATCGGCGCGCTGATGATGCTGTTCGCCAATCGCATTGCGTCGGGCGGTGCGGCGGAGTGGGTCAGCATGGGCGGCGTGGTGGTGCTGGTGCTGGGCCTTATTCTGGCCTGGAGCACGGGCCCCATCTGGGAGACGCTGCGCAGCCTGCTTATCGCCATTAGTATTGCGCTCATTGTGCGGTGGGCTGTCGTCGAGCCGTATCGCATTCCCAGCGGCTCGATGGAGCCCACCCTCCACGGCGACCCGCACTTCCTGAAGGGCGACCGCGTCTTCGTGAACAAGTGGCACTATGGCGTGCGCGTGCCGTTTCAGAATGCGCGCCTGTGGCAGGGCTCGCCCCCCGAGCGCTTCGACATCGTGGTGTTCAAATCGGTCGAGGACCATCCCACGCACGGCACGCTCGTGAAGCGCATTGTCGGCATGCCGGGCGAGCAGGTGCTCATTCGCGAGGGGCGCCTGCTGGTCGATGGCGAGACGCTGGTGTTGCCGCCGGACATGCCCAACCTCGAATACACCACCGCGGGCGACTATGCGGTGCGCTTCGAGCCGGAGTACATGAACATCCCCGAGGGCCATTACCTGCTGCTGGGCGACAACAGTTCGCAAAGCCGCGACGGCCGCGTCTTCGGCTGGGTGCCCAACGCGAATCTGCTGGGCCGGGTCGAGTGCATTGCTTGGCCGCTGGGGCGCTGGCGCGATTTCACGGGCTTCTCGCAGACGTGGTGGTGGCGTGGGCTGGTGGCGCTGGTGGTCCTGCTGCTGCTCGTGCGCATTTTCGTCGGCCGCTCCATCGCCGTGCCGCGCCGCACGGCCAAGGGGCACGACCATATCTTTGTCTATCAACTGGCCTATGGCCTGCGGCTCTCGTTCACGCATGTGTGGCTGGCCCGCTGGAGCGCGCCGCGCCGGGGCGACCGGGTGCTCTACCGGCCGGCCGACAACGGTCAGTTCCCCGGTGATACCTTGCTGGCGGGCGTTGTGGCGGGCTTGCCGGGCGAAGAGGTGCGCATTGTCGAAGGCCGCCTGCAGATTGACGGGGTGGATGGGCCGCTGCCCTCTGCACTGGCCAATGCGGAATGGAGCGCGCCGGACTCGGGCGAGGCGAAGGTGAAGAAGAAGGGGAAGGCAAAGGCCGCGGAAAAGGCCCGAGACCGCGTGCCCGAGGGCCACTACTACATTCTCGCGCCCAGTCAGGGGGATCCGCCGCCCGATGCGCGCACCCTGGGCCCCACGCCCGCGCGCTTTATCCGCGGCCGCCTGGCCTTCACCTGGTGGCCACCCGCGCGGTGGGGCCGTGTGGACTAGCGCCAGCCGGGCCACGGCCGCGCTGCTCTGGATGGCGGCTATGCTGGCGGGCTGTGGCGCCGACCCGGGCGATGCACCCAGCACACCCGCGGCCGCGCCCGCGACACCGCCCGATACGCCCCCGGGCACCTTGCGCGAGTGGGGCGGTGTGCCCTTTGTGTGGTGTCCGCCCGGCACGGTGCAACTGGGCACGTCGCAGGAGCTTATCGACCGCATACCCTGGCTGGCGGCCACGGCCGAGCACTTCGCGAACGAAGTGCCGCAGCGCGCCTATACCAGCGAGCACGGCTTCTGGCTGAGCCAGACGGAGATTACGCGCGCGCACTACTACAATCTTGTCGGCTTCTATCCGGAAAGCCGCGTGCCGCAGTACTTCAGTGGCGAATACCCGGCCAGCGAGTGGACGCGCCCGAAGATCGAGGTCTTTCTCGAGAAGCTGGCCGCCGCGGCCGATGGCGTGTTCCGCTTGCCCACGGGCGATGAATGGGCCTATGCCTGCCGGGCCGGGGCCGACACCCTTTTCCCCTGGGGCAATAACGTGGATGCCCTGCCGGAATACGCCTGGACGCGCGCCAACCGCCCGGGCTTCATTCATCCGGCTGGTGCGCGGCGGGCGAATGCGTGGGGCCTGCACGACATGCTGGGCAACCTGTGGGAAGTCACCCTGCCGCCCGGCACCACGGCCCTGCCACACGACCACTGGCCGATTCGCGGGGGCAGTGTGAACCAGCACGCGCCGCGCACGCGCCCGGCCTTTCTGGCCGAAGTGCCCACCGCCGAGCTGAACAGCCGGTTTATCGGCCTGCGCGTCTTGCGCGAACCCTAATCGCGCCAGGCCACGGCCACGGCATAGTCGAACCCGTGGGGCGTGGTCACCGCCCCCACGCGATAGGCCGGCTGGCAGCCCGGCACGCGAACCGGTTCGGCGTGGGTATCGACCGCGCGCAGGTCGCCCGCGATGCCGCCGCCCGCCGCCTTCAACACCGCCTCCTTACGCACCCACTGGTGGAGGAAGCCCGCACCGGGCGCGGCGTGTGCGTCCATCGCGCGCTGTTCCGCCGCGCTCAGGCAGCGCGTGCGCAGGGCCGTCCATCGCGCCTGCCGTCCCAGCCACTCCACATCCACGCCTACGGGCGCGCTGGCACAGACGGCCACAACCGCCAGTGCACGCGCATGCGCGATGCTCAGCCACGGCCAGCCCGGCGGCAACATGGGGCGGCGCGTGTGGCGCAAGGGCACGGTGCCGGGCGCATCGCCCTGCCAGGCGGCGAGTACCTGGCGCGCCAGCGTACGTCCGGCCACAAACCGCGCGCGGTCGGCGGGGCGCTGCAGCGTCTGGGCGCGGGCCCGTTCCGCGTGCGGCAGCGCATGCAGCCAGCCCGCAGCCAGTGCCGGGGCCGCCGCGGTGCCGAAGGTGACAATCGTGTGCGGCGCCAGAGCGGGGGGCTGAAAGGCCGTCACGGCATCGGGCGGCACCCAGGCCAGCGGAGCGATGTGCATGGACCGTGCGCCTAGAACGACACGTCGAGCGTGCGGGTCTGCTGCGGTTCCAGTGCCAGCTTCGCCGTTTTGTCCGCCACCGCGCAGGTGCCCGCATCCGCCGTCAGCCGTTGCGGGGCATGGCCAAAGCGCAGCGTCGCCTCGGCCGCCGCGCCCGCCGTCTCGCACAGGGTCAGCCGTACTGTCTGCGTGTCCGGCACCTTGCGCGTGTCCGCAATCACCACGCTGTCCGGCGCGGCCGTGGCAAAGCTGTGCGCGTTGGGCATGGGGCCCTGGACGTTCGAGTCGAGGAAGGGCAGCAGCGGGTGCCGAAAATCGAGTGCGGCCCGCACCACCGGTCCCGCGCCACACGAGATCGCATGCTGCGCGTGGCCGTCTGGCCAGGGCGTCCACCACGCGTGCAGGCCGTCGGCATCGGCGGTGCAGGCCCAACCTGAACCCAGCAGCGCCACGCCCCCGGCGGCCGCCCACGCCCCGGCGTCTGCCGTGCCGGCCGGTTGGGCGTGCAGGCCCAGCGCCGTGCCGGTTTGCGCGGTACCCCCCGCGGGCCAGCGCCAGCCCAGGTGTGGCGCCACGCGGTCGATGGCGTGCGTATGCACACGCACCTGGGCTTCGCCGCGCACCAGCAAGAGTTCCTGCGTCAGTTGTCCGTCCGGCGTATCGAAGCGCAGCCGCAGCGTCGCGCATACGGGCCCCCCGGCACCCGGCGTTACCGCGGCCGCCGGGCAGGCCTCGCCGTCGGGCCCCACCAACGGCGCCAGTGGCGATTCCGTCAGCAGGCGCGCGCCGGTGTCGCGCTGTTCGAGCGCTGTCCAGCGGCCGGCGTCGTCCAGCGTCAAGCGCAACAGCTCGTTCGCCAGCGTCCGGCCGTCCACCTCGGGCCCCGCACTCTCGGGTGCCTCGCCCGGCTCCAGGTGAAAGACGGCATAGCCCTGCGCCGGAATGTCGGCCGCCAGAAAGACCAGGGTGTCTTCACCCAGAAACTGCGCCGGCACGTGCTGGCCGTGGCGGTCGAGCACGCGGCACGGGCGCAGCAGCGGTGGAGCCGCCACCCGCACCACGCCGGTACGTAGCCAGCTGAGCGTGTTGAAGACCACCACCGGCTCGCCCGGGCCGCGCGTATCGATCTGCGTGCAGAGGTGGGCCACCGCCTCGTTGCGGGCGCGGCGCGCCAGTGCGTGCGCTTCCTTGGCCTGGGCCGCGGCCGCCGGCCCCGCCGGCTCCGCGAGAAAGGCATCGGCACGGCTCTGCGCGGCGTCCAGCGCATGGTCGTCGCACACATCGCCATGGATACACGCCATCGCGCCCAGCAGCGCGGCATCGTGCAGGGTTGTCGCCAGCACGTCGCCGCGCGCCGCACGCTGCGCAGCCGTCAACAACGCCGGTGTCGGTGCGCCCGCCATCGCGGGCCTACTGCAGCTCTGCGACCGAGCCGTCGATGGTCAGCGTTTCACCGTCCCACCGGCCCGTGCGCGTGACGCCGACAATCGTCGTCTCCAGTGTGCCGTCTTCCTGCAGCACATAGCGCGTCTCGATACCGTCCGGCGCGAGTGAGGCCAGCGGCCCCCCACGCAAAAAGACCGTATCTTCATCGCGGAATTCCACATAGACCCCCTCGACTTGCCAGGCCGTGCCCACCAGACCGTCGCTCACCGCGGCGCCCGCGCCGGGGCCGGCCACCATCTCGGGCGTGTTTGGGGCACCCGCCGGTGCAGCGTCCGTCGCGGCGGTGCCCGCTGGCGTCACCGGTACCGCAGTCACCTGTTTCGCTTCCGGGTCGTCCCCGCCACACGCACTGAAGGTCACCGCCACCGCCGCCAAAACCAGATAGATTGCTGCTCGCCGCATGATGAACTCCTTCGCATACAAGGCCGCGTCTCCGCGGCGATCATACACCGCCGCCCTACCCCCGGCGCGAGGTGGGGGCAGAGCGTCATGCGCCGCAGGGCACAAGCCCTTGGCCAACCGGTGCGGGCCAGACACAAAAATCCCCGGCCAGCGCATGGGGCAGTGGCCGGGGCGTCCAGCGGCGGGTTCCGGGGTTGCGTGCCGGGAAGCCGCCTGCCGTCGTTGATTCAGTCAGTCTTCGTCGTCGTGGTCGAAGCCATCTTCATCGCCACGCCGGCGCCGCTTGCGTTCCTTCAGGGCGTTCGCCTTGTAGAACAGCGCGGGCTCGATAATCGGCTCGTGCAGGCCTTCGGTCTCTACGTCGCCATAGCTCACGCGGCCGCGATACGTACGATTAGACAGGATGATGGCTACGGCCTGTCGCGACCACTTATTGCCCTTGCGCGTCGAGATGTTCTTGGCGTGCAGATAATCGACCACTTTGCCCGTGCTTCGCGTGCGCAGATATTCACGGAATATCGTGCGCACCACCTCCGCCTCCGCATCATCCACCACCAGCGGCTTCTCACCGGGTTCGCCGCGCCGGTAGCCATAGGGTGCGGGGCCGGTGCCGTAGCGTCCTTGCTGCACCGCAGTCAATTGCCCCCGCTTCACCTTGGCGCCGTGCGTCAAGCGCCCGCTGCCTTCGCCGGTTTCCACGTCGCCATGTACCGGCTTCTCCAGTTCGGTGCTAATAGCCATGGCACCTCCGGAAGAGGTTTGCGCCTTAACGGGCCAGTGCCGCAGGCCGTTCCCAAGTGCCAACAAACGCGTACACCTCGCCGGTGTGGCCACCGCCGTGCCTGTACAACCGCAACCGATTCGTGGCACCCGAGAGCGATCTACCTACAGCCCCAACCCGCTCCCAAGGTTTCAGGGGGAGTATAGCGCACGCCGGCGGAAGTGTCAATAGTTAACACGACAGTTTAGGGGCTTACGCATGTTTTTCGTGCAAGACCTCCCTAAGTCAAATAAACCCCTGCACTTAGCCGA
>CAYMLC010000065.1:0-10985 GCA_964390765.1 uncultured Nitrospirales bacterium | reverse complement strand
TCAGGCGCGCGGTGCCTTCCAAGGTACCGGCCAGCGGCCGTTCATACCGCAGCCGCATCAACCGCAGTTGGCTCGCGCCGATGCGCAACCCCGAGATGCGCCCGGGCTCGTCCTGGATGTAGGTAAAGGGTGTGCGCGTGGGCAGGTCGACCAGACCGCGCGGCCCCTGCACGCCCAGCTGAAAGACGTCCAGCGGCACGTCGTGTGCCAGGGCGCGTGGCTGCCCCAGCTGCGCGTCGTAGACGTTGGTGCCCGCCGTCAACAGCCCGGCGAAGGTGTGCACGTCGGCCACGTTGCTGTTGGCGGTCAGGCGTACGATTTCCAGCTCTTGCAATTCCGTGCGCTGTGCGCGGCCGGCCGTGCCGTAGATCATGGCGTAGCCCGTAAATACAATCGAGCAGCCCAGCAGACACAGCCACGCCATTTCACGCCGGCGCATCCAGTACCAGAAGCTGTAGTTCACCACAATGGCCACAAAGAAGTAGGCCAACAGATACGTCACCACCACGCTCTTCGGAAAGAGCTTGACACCGGCGAGCCTCGGCAGCGATTCCTGCGCGAGCGTGCCGGCGCTACGGAAGTTGAGCGAGGGCGCGACCATGGGCCCCTGGCCGATCTGTTGCCACAACGCGCGATAGGCGTCTACACCTTTCAGTGCCCCGCTGCTCGCGTCCACCGCGATGGCAATGGCCGCACCGGCCCCGTGCGCGCGCCGCGTCGCCACCACGCGCTGGTCGCCCAGCGCCTCGATACCTTCGAGCACCGGAACCAGTTCCACCACCTCGCACTGGCGGCCGGCCTCGCCCTGTTGCCCGGCGGCGGCGCCAAAGGCCTCGTGCGCCAGCTGTTCTTCGGGCAGCGTCTCGGTATTGACCCAGGTCACCCCCAGCAGATCGGCCACCCAGGTGTCCACATAGGCGCTGGCGTTCGTGCCCAGCAGCACCACCAGGGTGCCGCCCCGTGCCACGTAGCGCTCCACGGCCTGGCGCTGGCCATCGGTCAGACGTGTCGGGTCGAGGTCTCCCATCAGGATAAAGTTGAATCCGTCGTAGCACGCCACCTGCGTCTCGAGACGGTCGAGTCCCGTACGCGGCAGCCACGCACGATGCAGGCTGATGTCGGGCAGCGTGCCCAGAAAGGCATAGTCCTCCACGGCGTCGTCCAGCATCAGGGCCAGTGTGGCCCGGTCGGGGATAGGCTGCAGCGCCTGCGTGTGCTGTGCGCCGCGAATCTGTGTGCCGCGCGTATTCAACAGGCGCACGTCCAGCCGCGCCGCACCGTCGAGCAGGCACTGCACGCGAAAACGCTTCAGCGAATCCTGTGCGCTCTCGACCGGCACCCGATACACGGGCGACATCTCGCCGCCGCTCGCGTCGAGCAGACGCACCTCGAGCCAGCCTTCCACATCGTCGCGCGTATTGCGCACCAGCACGTCGACCGGTACCCAGGTCCCATCGCGATAAGCCGTGCCGTAGTTCACCTCGACGCTGAGCGTGATTTCGCGGTCGGCCGCGTCTTCCGGCAACGCGCCGGTCGGGTCGTCCCCCAGCGCATCGTCCAGCGCCTGGTCGAGGTCTTCGTTCTGGGCGCCTGCCGGGGGTGCGGCCAGCACCAGCCCCAGCACCAGCCCCAGCAGCAGCGCCGCTGCAATGCGCGGCCAGCGTATGGCTGCCTTGTTCATAGTCCGGCTCTCCGGGTAAAGATCCACCATTCGAGGCCCAGCACAACCAATGCGCCGGCGGCCAGCCAGCGCCAATACTCGCGGTTGGTCACGAGGTTGCCCTCGGCCGCTGCGATTTCAGTGCGACCCAGTGTGATGCTCTCGGCCGGGGCAACTTCGGTTTCGTTGCGGTCCAGCAGATTCACGGCGTACAGCGTGGTGCGCTCGCCTGTGCGCACGGTATAGATGCCCGGCGTATCGGTCTGGGCGAAGTACACCGGGCGCGTGGGGTCCAGCGCGATGCGCGCCTCGCCGCCGTCCGGCAATGTGATCACCGCCTCGTCGACACCCGGCTCCGGCAGTATCTCCAGCGGCGCGCCCGTGGGCTGCGAGCCGCCTTCCCCGCGGTCGCTGCGCGGTACCCACGACACCACGTTCTGCACAAACAGCGGGAACGACAGGTTGAGCGGCCAGTTGCTGTCGGCCAGGTCGAAGCCGGCCCACAGAATCGATTGGCCCCCCTGCGAGACATCGGCAATCAACGCGCCGCGCGTGGTCGACAGCAGCGTGCGCCCGCCCGGCGGCAGGACCATCTGTGCGGCGCTGCCCACCCGCAGATTGCCCGGATTGATAAAGCGCATCGCCGGGTGGTCGCTGTCGGTCGCCAGTACCGGTGGCTGCTCGAGATCGCCCGCCACCTCCGCGCCGTCGATGGGGGGGAGGGTGTCGAAGAAGAGCAGTGTGCCGGGCGGCAGGCTTTCCGGGGACCAGCCGTTGAAGATGGTCAGGTCGTAGCCGCTGCTTGCCGCGTAGTTCTCCGGGCTGACCACACTCAGTTCGACCCGCGTGTCGAGACCCAGCGCCCGCCGCAAGAAGAAGGAAGACGTGCTGTTGGGGGGGCTCACCAGCAAGGCTTCCACATAGCCCGGCGGCTGCAAGACCAGCCACGCTTCATCGTCGGCGGGAAAGGCGTCGGGCTCGTCCAGCGCCACGCGCAACGTGCCCGATTCAATGGGGGGCAGCGCGAACAGGGCCTCGGCCGCGCCCATCGGTTCGGCGCGCACCTCTTCCACCGCCAGCTGGCTGTCGCCCAGGTACAGCGTCAACGTCGTCTCGAGCGGGGCGTCGTCGGCATTGCGCACCAGCACAAAGCACTGGCGCGTGCCATCGCCCACGTCTTCGGCACGCACCGCAAACGCCGTGATGCCCGCGTTCGCACGCGCCTCACCAATCCGCACATAGCGCAGCTTCATGCCCAGTGCGCCCAGTTCCTCCAGGTCTGACAGGCGCCCATCACTCAACAGCACGAGACGCAGGTCGGGCACCGCCACCTCCACCTCCTGGTTCGGTGGCGCGAGCGACCGTGCGACCAGCATCACGTCGCGGATGTTGCTGCGCTTGTTTGAAGGCATGATGCCGGCGATCGCCTCGCGCAGCCGACCGCGGTCATCGGTCAATTCAAGCAGGACGTCGGCGCTGTTCTCGAAGGTCACCAGCATCATGCGGTCGCCGCCACTCAATTGATCCACCAGTTCCAGTGCCGCCGCCTTGGCCTGCTCGAGCCGGGTGCGGCCGTCGGCTTCGATGGTCTGCATGCTCGCGCTGCGGTCGATGATCAGGCACACGTTCTCGCCCGCGCTGCCCTCCGCTTCGGCGTAGGGACGCGCCAGGGCCAACGCCAGCGCCGCGAGAATCAGCAGCTGCAAGAGCATCAACAGGTTGCGCCGCAATTTCTGAAACGGCGCGTTCGCCGTCAGGTCGTGCAGGCTGCGCATCCACAACATCGTGCTCGGAATCACCACCTCGGTGCGGCGCAGCTTCAAGATATACAGCAGCACAACGATGGGTAAGAGCCCCAGAAAGGCCAGCCCCAGCGGATTGAGAAAAACATTGCTCAGCAGTTGCGCCATACGCGTGCGCTCCTCAAGTCCGCAGCAGGCCGCCGCGCCGCAGAATGTCCAGCGTCAGGCGTTCCATCGGCGTGTCACTCGCAACCACCACGTGCTGCGCGCCCCGCCGCACGCAGGCCTGCCGCGTCTGCTCGATAAACGCGTCGCGGTTCTGTTCATAGCGGCGCAGCAGTGCCGGCGTCACGGAAATCTCGGCATGCGCCCCGGTCTCGCTGTCCACCAGTTTCAGGTCGCCGCTCAGGTCCGGCGCAATCTCTTCGGGCGCCAGCACCTGCACCACGTAGGTCTCGGCGCGCAATTGCTGCAGGCGACGCAACGCCGCGTCCGGCCCCCGCTCGTCGAACAGGTCACTGATGAGTACCACGATGCCGCGTGCAGCGGGGCGCAAGGCGAAGCGTCGGGCCGCGCTCTCAAGATCGGTGCTGCCGCCACATGCCGCCGCTTCGAGAAACGCGAACAGCTTGCGCGCCTGCGCCTTGCCCTGCAGCGGGCCCAGCGACGCGCCACCTTCGCTCCACCACTCGACATGCGCACGGTCGTAGCCCACCAGCGCGATGTAGCCCAGTGCCGCCGCCAGCCGCCGCGCAAAGTCGGCCTTGGCCGGCGTGCCAAACGCCATCGACTGGCTGCCGTCGACCAACACGTTCAGCGTCAGCTCTTCCTGCTCTTCGAACAGTTTCAGGTACAGGTGCTCGAGCCGCGCGAACAGGTTCCAATCCAGGTGGCGGGTGTCGTCGCCCTGCACATAGTCGCGGTAATCTGCGAACTCCACACTCTGCCCGCGCCGCTTGCTGCGCCGTTCGCCCGCCGCGCCGCCCCGGTGCTTCTTGCGTGCCACCAGCGCCAGGCGGTCGAGCCGGCTCAACAGGCCCGGCGGCAACAGGGCGCTCTCGGTTGCCGCGTCGCTCACGCCGCCTGCTCCGCTTGCGGCACCCCGGCCAGCAGGTCGTCGACCACTTGGTCACTCGTCAGGCTGTCCGCTTCGGCTTCAAAATTCAGCAGCACCCGGTGGCGCAGCGCCGGCGCGGCGGCCTCCACGATGTCCTGATAGCTCACGTTGAAGCGGCCATCGCGCAGCGCATGTACCTTGCCCGCCAACAGCAGCGCCTGCGCCCCGCGCGGGCTCGAGCCGAACCGCACATACTTGTTCACCACCGGTGTCGCAAAGGGGCTGCCCGGGTGGGTGGCGAGAACCAGGCGCACCGCATAATCGGTAACGGCGGGCGCCGCCACCACCTCGCGCACGAAAGCCTGCCACTGGCGAATGCTGTGCCCATCCAGCACGCGCTCACCGTGGGGCGTCGTGGGCTGCGTCGTGCGCGCCAGAATCTCGATCATCTCTTCGCGGTTCGGCGGATGTACCAGCAGCTTGAACAGAAAGCGGTCCAACTGTGCTTCGGGCAGCGTATACGTACCCTCCATCTCGATGGGGTTCTGCGTCGCCAGAACGAAGAAGGGTTCGTCCAGCGTGTGGATCGTGCGCGCAACGCTCACCGTATGCTCCTGCATGGCTTCCAGCAGCGCCGACTGCGTCTTGGGTGTCGCACGATTGATTTCGTCGGCCAGCACGATGTTCGCGAAGATAGGCCCCTGCCGGAAGCGCAACTCGCGACGGCCCTGCTCGTCTTCGATGATCATGTTCGTGCCGATGATGTCGGCCGGCATCAGGTCGGGCGTAAACTGAATGCGCGAGAATTCCAGCTCGAGAGCCTGGCTCAGCGTGCGCACCAGCATGGTCTTGCCCAGGCCCGGCACACCCTCGAGCAGGCAGTGGCCGCCGGCGAACACGCAGGTCAGCACACCGTTCACCACCACGTCGCCGCCCACGATCACCTTGCCGATCTCGTCGCGCAGCCGGTTGAAGGTCACCCGGAATTCCGCGGCCCGCTGTTCCACATCGCTCATGGCTTGGTTCCTCCCGTGCGTGCCGTCTTCACGGCCGGTCCTCGTCGTCTTGCGAGCGCAGCTTCCGTTTCTTGCCCTGTATCGCACGCTGCTTGGCGGCCAGCAGTTGCGCGGTATACGCCGATTCCGTCTCCTCCGTCGCCTCCTCCGTGGCTGGTGCCGGCGCGGACCCGGGCGCTACCGGCCCCCCTTCCCGCGGCTCCAGCAGGTTTTCCTGCGCCCGCCCAAAATCGTGTGTCGGCGCGGCGCGGCCGCTCGCGCGATACACCCCCGTCGGCTGAATGCGCCGCGCACGCGGGGCGGGCAACAGGCGCCCCAGCCCCGGCAGCTTGCGCAACTGTGCCGCCAGCCACGCCAGGACCGGCGCAATCGGCACGACCACGCGCCGCACGAAAATCTCAATCGGCAGCGCCAGTGCCGCAATAGCCAGCAGCCACGGCCAAATAGGCGTTATGCGCGGGGTCGGCACCAGGTCGTGCCGGAACGGATTGTCGCCGCCAATCAGCACACGCCCGCCGCCGGTCGAAGCCGCCTGCTGCAACAGGTTCAAATTCGTATCGGTATACTCGTACTCGCGCGAATAGTCGAGGGCCAGGCCCGTGGTCAGCGTGCCCTGCGCGCCGTCTTCGGTCGTGTACGCAATGTTGGCCAGGTACACGCCGGTATCGTCGACCGGGAAATCCCCCTCATACACGCCCGGTCCCGTCTGCTCCAGTTCCAGCGGAATCCGCGAGAAGTCGGGCGCCGGCCCCGTCACCACGCCCGCGGGTGCAAGAAAATTCACGAAGCGCCCCTCGGCATCCACGGCGTCGATGCGGATGCGGCCGCGCCCATCGACCAGCCGCGTGTCCACCTGAAACGTCGAATCCGTCGTCTCGCGCATCGACCAGCGCACCGCCTGCGCCCAGAAGCGATTGAAGCCTTCCCAGTCGAGCCATTGCGCGGCCCAGCGGCTGGTCGCGTCGGAGGTGAACGCCACGGCCTTGCCCAGGCCATAGCGCCAGTGCGCCAGCACGGGGTCATCTTCATGCGAGATGAGCGGCACGGTGGCATTGGCCTTGGCCGTGGTCACCACATAACCGCGCAATTGGGGCAGCCCGGTCTGGGCCAGGCCGAACAACAACTCCGAGTCGTGCTGCACCAACGGCGTAAAGGGCTCTTCGATCAGCAGGCCGCGCCGCACGGTGGCCGCTTCCTTACTGAAAATCTGCGGCAGGTTCTGCGCGTTGTTCACGAAGTAGAACCGGCCGCCCGTCGCTTCGGCCAGCCGCCGCAGCATCACCTGGTCGCTCGGGCTGTGCGGCGCAATGCACACCGTGCTCACGTTGATGCCCGCCGCGATGATGCTGTTTACCGTGCTTTGCTGCGGCGCCGCCGGGTCGCCGTCACTGATGATCACGATCCGCTTTACCGCCGCATCTGCCCGCTCCAGCGCGCGCCCCGCCATATTCAGCGTGCCGTTGACCGCCGGCATGTCGCCGATGGCCTGAATCTGATTGATGATGGCCTGGGTGTGTGCGCGCTTGTCGGCGACGGGGGAGAGGTTGTGCAGCCACGCATCGCCCCGTTCCCAGGTGTACCCGAGCAGGCCCATCAGGTCCTGCGAAGCCAGCACGTTCAGCGCCGCCAGCGAAATCTCACGCGCCCACACGTTGCCGTCCGGAATCTCGACCGTGTGCAGAATCACCGCCAGCGCGCCGCGCGGCAGGATGCGCCGCTGCTTGATGTCCATGTTCACGGGCAGCGCGCGTTCAATCGCCGTCTCCAGAAAGCCGCCCGCGCCAAAGGTATTGGGCCCGCCCACCATCACCAGGCCAATGCCCTGGTCACGTACCAGCGACTCCAGCATCGCCATCTGGTCGCTCGACAGGTCGGTCGCGCTGATGTCGTTCAGCACGATCGAGTCGTAGGGCTGATACTGCGCGAGCGATGGCGGCATCTGCAGCGGGCGGATGGTCGTCACGTTCAGGCCTTCATCGCGCAGGGCCGCCACCATGGCTTCGCTCTCTTCGGTCTGCGCCGCAATGTTGAGCACCACCGGCTCGCCGCGCACGCGCGTAAACGCGCGCCCCGTATTGTTCGCGGCCACGGCATCGTTCTCGGCCTCGACGCGAACCTCGTACTCATATAAGCCACTCGCGCTCAGTTCCTGGCTCAACAGAAACACATTGTCGCCCGGCTCGAGCGTGACCTCCTGCGGCGACAACATGCGCTGGTCGCCCATCGCATTCTGAAACAACCGCAGCGTAGCGGTGGTGGCTTCGGTCGATTCCACGACCACCCGCAACTGGAAGGGCGCATCGGCATCGGCCACGCTTGGCGCGTCCACTTCGCGCACACGCACCTCGGCCCCACTCACCGGGGCGAGCGGCACCACATCGACCGAGACCCCTGCCGCGCGTGCCGCCTTGATTTCTTCGAGGGCAGCGCCGCGCGTCTCGTTGCCGTCGCTCAGCAGCACGATGCGCCGCATATAGCCCTGGGGAAAAGCAGCCATGGCCAGTCGGATCGCGCTCGCGATATCCGTGGCCGCCGGCTCCACGAGCGATTGCACATCGCCGAGGTCACCTAGTTCGCTCATCTTGCGCTCGATGCTCGCGTCGCGCGCAAAGGCCACCACGCCCGCCTGGTCGCCCGGCTGCATAAAGGCGTCTACCGCATTGCGAACATACTGTGCCGCCACCCGCCGTTCGGCGTCGGGCACGCTGTCGCTGCGGTCGAGCAGAAAGAAGACGGCGAGTTCGTCATTGCGGCGCACAAGCTCGGCGCCGGCCAGCGCGAGCACGAGCGCACCGATGATGACCACGCGCAATCCCGTGGCGATCCAGCGGCGCACCTTACCCAGGGCGCGCACGTGCAGGCCCAGATACACGACCACAGGCAGCAACACCAGCAGCGTCAGGAACCACGGGAAGGCAAAGCGCAGGAGGAGGCTCACGCGGCAGCCTCCAGCGCAAACCACTGCACCCGGTGATTGTCGGTATCGGCTACGTAGACCACCCCCTCGTCCGAGACGGCCACGCCACGGGGCGACTTGAACCCGCCCGGCCCGCGCCCCGGCCCCCCGTAAATGCCCAGAACCCGGCCCTTGATATCCAGATGTGTAACCCGGTTCGCGCCATACTCGACGACAAGCAGGCTCTCGTCCGGTGCCGTGGCGATATCGTGCGGAAAGTGAAAGGCGCCACCCGGCAAGCTGGCCCCGTCGATCACCCGCACCAGCTCGCCGTCGCTGCGAAAGACCTGCACCCGGTGGTTGGCCGTGTCGGCCACACACACGTGGTCCTGCGCGAGGGTAAGCGCCATTGCGCGGTTGAACTGGCCCGGCGCCGCGCCAAAGCGGCCAAAGGCGCGCAGGTGCTCGCCCGTTTCCGTGAAGACCTGCACCCGCTCCGCGTCGGTCCCGTATTCACTGATGTAGCAAATGCCGCCGGACGCGCGGGCCAGGCCCGTAGGATAGATAAAGGCGCCCGGCTCGCTGCCGTAGGTGCCCCATTCGCGAAGCGCTTCGCCTTCCCGGCTGTACGCAATGATGCGGTGATAGTGCGTGTCGGGGATGAAGACGGTCTCTTCATGAAACGCAATGGCAGTCGGCGTGCCATTGGTGGCGTCGGGCATGTTCCACAGGCGTTGCAGCGTGCCGCCCCCGTCGAACACCTGCACCCGGCCCGACATGTCGATCACGTAGACCTCGCCGCGGTGCACGCCCACCGCGCGCGGCCGCACAAAGCTCCCGGGCCGGCGGCCCTGCGCGCCGAATGCGGAGAACGCCGCCCGTGCCTGGTCGCCCCGTGTGCCGCACCCCGCACACAACGCCGCACCCATACCCGCGAGAAACTGGCGGCGGCTGGGGCGATGCTCCCCCGGGACTGCCACGCCTGCGCGCGGCGCCGGATGCAAACTCAAGGCAACGGTGCTCCCCCTACCAGTGCGCGGTCAGGGCGCTGCGGCAGGACCTTCTTCGAGCGAGCCAAAATACTGCCGGACAAACTCGCGCGAGCCCGCCGGGATCTCTTCCTGGGTGAGCGCCTCTTCCGCTGCCTGCGAGGCCCGCGTGAAGCTGCCGGGCGTCAGGTCTACCGTGGCTTCCTCGCCCGGCTCGGGTTCGGTCTGCTGCATGATGTCGGCCAGGATCCGGCCTTCATGCATGCCGCCCGGAAGCACCGTCGGGCTTAAGTCCGTTTGCACGTCCTCGGGCAATTCGCCTACCCGGTTGCCACGGCCCTGGCCTGCGCCGCCCAACCCGCCCTGGCCTTGACCGCCCTGGCCCGGCTGGAAAAACATCTCGCCGCCCGGCTGGCCCTGGCCGTGGCCCTGTCCCAGGCCCCGACTCTGACCCTCTCCCGCGCCACTGCACGACCCGCCCGCGCACTCACCAGCTTGGGCCTGCTCTTCGCCGGGCTGCAGCTTCTTGCCACACGACCTGCAGAATTCACTCTCGCCCAGTTGCGACTGCTGCCACTGGTTCATCTCCTGCTGCGCCTGCTCGAGCTTCGCCAGTTGCTCCATCGTCGAGGCCATGTCTTCCAGGCTCTGCGCCATCGACTCGAGGCCTTCCGCCGCCTGGTTCATGTCCTGGTTCTGCAACTGCTCGCTCGCGTTGGCCAGCGCCTCGCTCAACTCCTGGCTCTGCGTGCCGGATTCGCCCTGCAGCATCTCCGACAGCTTCTCAAGATCGCGCTTCAGATCTTGGCGCTCGTTCTCGCTCAGGTCGCCGCTTTCCAGCTTCTCCTTCAAATCGCGCATCAGCTGCGCGGCCTCTTGCATGCGGCCTTCCTGCAGCGCCTTCGCCACCGCAGGACCCGAACGCGTCATGCGGTTCGCCTCGTTCGAGGGCTGCGGGTTGCCCAACTGCTCGCGCAGCGCCTGCCGCTCTTCCGACAGCTTCTCGCTCAGCTTGGCCACACGCGCCACCGCCTGACGCTCGGTGATTTCGCCGCGCTGCAGTTCCGCCGCCAGCGCCTCCAGCTCGCGCGCGATCGGCTCGGCCGTCTGTGCCTCGGTCGCTTCCAGTTTCTTAATCGCGGTGGCCGTCTGGCGCAGGCGCTCGGCTTCTTCCGTGCGGGCCGCTTCGCGCGTGCGGGCCTCCAATGTGCGCTGTTCAAAGGAGAACAGGTCCATCTCCGGCAATGCCAGATACCCTATGCCAAACAAGACCACCGGTACCGCCAGCCAACGGCCGCGCCGGCTCACCCGCAGGCCGAAGTGGCGGCCCGGCTGAATGCGCTCGGCATGGCTGCGGGCATCGCGGTGCACGGCGTCGTGCATGGGGCCGTGCGCCTCGGCCAGCGCCAGCGAACTGCTGAAGCGTTCGCGCAGGCCCAGACGCACATCCGCCGCGGTGGCGGCCTCTTCGATGCTGGGGCGGCGCCACAGGGCCAGTGCCTTGGCGCCAGCGAGCAAAATGCCCACCATGCCGCCGCCCACCACAGCGGGCTCGGCCAACAAGGGAAAGGCCCGGGAGAGTAGCAGGTAGACGCAGGCCGCGAAGGCACCCAACAGCAGCGCGT
>CAYMLC010000064.1:0-11020 GCA_964390765.1 uncultured Nitrospirales bacterium | reverse complement strand
CGTGCGCTACGGCATCGCGCACGTCTTTCTCGGCCTGTTCGATCCGCTTGTTCAACTGCGTGAGGTTCTTCGATACGAACTCGTCGACCTGCGCCTCGACCTGCAGCATCAGGGTCTTGAACTGGCTGCGGCGGGCCTCGCGCAGGTTCTTGCCCTGCTTCAACCAATCGAGCACCGGCTTGATGACCTGCTGCTCCACCGTCTCGTCGGTCAGCGAGGCGCGGAAGTCGGCCGCGAAACCGGGGTGGTTGACCTTGCCGATACGACCGCCCTTGCTGCGCGCCGCGTACTCGTTCAAGACGCGGTCGGCATTCGCGCGGATTTCCTTCAGGCTCGCCATCAATTGCTCGCGGTTGGCGCGCAACTCTTCGAATTTTGTCGGGTCCTTGGCCAGCGCCAGTTCGTTTTCCAGTGGCAGCGCCATACTGTCGGCACGCTCCCACACGAACTTGCACGCCGACTCGACCACCGCGCCTTCTTTGTTTTCGAACAGCAGGTAGTCCAGCAGCCGCTCGCGCAGGCTGGGCATGCGGCTCTGGCCGACGAGGTAGGCCGACAGGTCGCGCGCGGGATTGTCGCTGTGCTCGAGCCGGTCGGTGATGCTGAGCGGCACGCTCAGTTTGTTGTCGGCCAGCGCCGCTTCCAGCGGGAGCGCACCCTGCTCGAGCTGCTGGCCTTTCAATGCGCGGTAGCCGCTGAGAAAAAAGATTTCGGCGTCGTCGGGTATGTCGTGGCGCTCGAAGGTTTCGAGCAGTTGGCGCGCCGGCCCGCGGGTACCGCGTATGTCGATCTCGTCGCGCTCGAGTTTGTCGGCCTTGTTCAGCACAAAGAAGACGCGGCGGCCACGCCACTTGATGATGCGCTTGATGAAGGCCAGGTCGTAGATGTTGCCGACGAGGCCGCTGTCCACGAACGCGATGACGAGGTGGCTGCGTTCGATGATGCCGTAGGTGATCTCCTGGCGGGTCTCGCTGATGCTGTGTACGCCGGGCGTGTCTACGAAAGCGATATCGTCGCCGATGTCCGCGCCGGGCAGATACAGGTGCAATTCCTCGATGCGCTCGCGCAGGGGGGCCAGCAGCGGAAACTCTTCGTCGGCCATCACCGTCACCAGCGGCTCCAGCGCCTGGCGCATGGCGTCTGCGGCGTCGCTTTCGAAATAGACCCGCAAGTCGCCGCTTTCGTCTTCACTGTTCACCTGCGCGGGAATCGGACCCATCACCGCGCGCAGCGCTTCCAGTTCGTGGGGCGTCGCTGCGCCCTGCAGCCGCATGGCGATGCACATGGGGTGACCGCGCTCGATGAAGGTCAGCTTCGAGGTGCACTCCTCGACGTCCATCGGCAGGTAGCCGCCACCGAGGAAGGCATTAATGGCCGTCGATTTGCCCACGTTGAACGCGCCCAGAAACACAACGCGGTACTTGCCCTCGGCGAGTGCGGCGCGCTGCGACTGAAAGGCCTTGTCCTCGTGCGCCAGATTGCCGCGGAAATCCTCGTCGTGGTGAATAAAGCCGAGCAACTCGTTCAGGGCCTGCTGCACCCACGCCCGTTGTTCTTCATGTGCCGCGTAGCCGTTCACGCCCGCACCGCCCCCAGCCGCGCGGCCACCGTCTCGACCACGGGGCTCGCGAAGACCTGCTTGAAGGTGAGCGCGCGGGGCGCGGGCGAACAGCGCGCCTCGAATTCATACAGCGCCACGCGCAACGCGTCGAAGCCTGCATCGCAGCGGTCGCGTACGCCGCGCTTGGTGCGCGCGCGGTACTCGTTGAAGGGCGCCTGCCGTGCCAGTTCGAGCCGTGCGGAAAGGGCAAAGAAGCGCGGCGCCGGCTTGATGCCGTATTCCTCGAGCCGTTGCGGTGCCTTGTCCACAATCCGGCAGACCTCGTCTTCATTCAGGTGGTCGGCCTTGTTTGCCACCACCACCAGCGCATCGCCGAAGTGGTCGTGGTGCTGCGCAATGAAGTCCATGTTGTGCTTGGACGACCAGTACTCGATGTCGGTGACCACGACCAGCAGGGCGCGGTCGCGCCCGTCCAGCGCCTTCAGGTCAACCGTGCGCGTCGATTCCGTGGCAAGGCCGGGCGTATCGAGCAGGAGCAGCCGGTCGAAGCTGACCATCGGCAGGCGCGCCGCCAGCGCATGCAGGCCGCCGGGGTTCTTGCGGTCGCGCCGCACTACGCCCACCTCTTCCTGCGTGAGCGCCGTGTGGGCGCCGTCGCCGTCGAGCCCCGCAAACGAGGCCTCGCGGTTGTCCGTGCGCGCCACCACGGTCGGCAACGCGCGGCTGTCTTCGCGCGATACGGCCAGCAGCTCGCGCCGCAGCAAGGCGTTGAGCAGACTGGTCTTGCCCGTGTTCATGTCGCCCACCAATACCGCGCAGGGGGGCTGCTGCACGGCGCCGTTCGTCTTCTTGGGCATGCTTCGTTCCGCCTGATCTGCGCCGGTGGGGGACACCGGCGGGCCGCCGATTCGGGCCGGAAGTGTAGCACGTGGTGTGGCGGGCGCCCAATGCAATGTCAGGTTGACGGGGCGGTTTGCACGGGGTACTTGACCGGGTTGGCTCGTTCATCGTATTTTTCAGTAACGACTGAAATATCCCGTGAACGGGAGACGTTCATGCGTCCAGCACGGTGGTTTGAATCGCTATCGGCATTGACAGGATTGGTGCTACAAGTTAGGATACCTACCGTTCAGTAAAGGGACTGAATCAACCAACGCCGCCATGCGTTGGTCCTTAAAGACACGTACGAAGCAGCAAACGTCTACCAACTGAAGGACCCGCCTATGTCGCAGGAACTCAACAACAAGGCCAAACAGGAAGCGATGGAGCTGGCCGAGGCCAGCCGCGAAACCGAGTGGAAGTTCCCCAGCTTTACGGCTGAAATGTTCCGTGGCAAGTTTCGTTGGGACCTGATGCATCCCTATCCGGAGCAGGACCCGGCCGACAAGCAGGTAGGCGACGAGCTGATCGAGAAGATTCGCGAAGTCTTCGACAAGCATCTCGACCCCATCGAGATCGACCGCACCGGCGAGTATCCGCGCGAAGCGCTCGACGGCATGGCCGAAATCGGCCTGTTCGGTATGAAGATTCCGAAGAAGTACGGCGGTCTCGGCCTCAGCCAGACCAACTACGGCCGCGTGCTTTCGTTCATTGGCAGTTATTGCCAGTCGACGGTCACGTGGGTTTCGGCACACCAGAGCATCGGTGTGCCGCAGCCGCTCAAGCTGTTCGGCACGGAAGAGCAGAAGCAGAAGTACCTGCCGCGCTTCGCCAAGGGCGAGATCAGCGCCTTCGCACTCACCGAGCCGCAGGTGGGTTCGGACCCGGCGAAGATGGGCATGACGGCCACGCCTTCGGAAGACGGCAGCTACTACCTGTTGAACGGACGCAAGCTGTGGTGCACGAACGGCCCCGACGCCGATGTCTCGGTCGTAATGGCGAAGACGCCGTCGATCCAGAAGAACGGCAAAGAGATTCCGCAGATCAGCTGCTTCATCGTCGAGATGAATACGCCGGGCATCGAAGTGGTGCACCGCTGCAAGTTCATGGGTCTGCGCGGCCTGTCGAACGGGCTCATCTACTTCAACAATGTGAAGGTGCCGGCGGAGAACATCATCGGCAAGCCGGGCGCCGGTCTGAAGATCGCGCTGACCACGCTGAACGCCGGCCGTCTGGGTATCCCCGCGGCCGCGGGCGGCGCCTGCAAGTACTACCTCAACACGGCGCGCAGCTGGGTGAACGAGCGCGTGCAGTGGGGCGTGCCCATCGGCAGGCACCAGGCCATCGCCAAGAAGATCGCCAACATTGCGGCCAATACCTTCGCCATGGAAAGCGTGACCTATCTGGCGTGCTCCTTCGCCGACCGCGAGAACGCGGACATTCGTCTCGAGGCCGCTATCGCCAAATACTTCACGACCGAAACCACGTGGCGCGTGCTGGACGAGTACCTGCAGGTGCGCGGCGGCCGCGGGTACGAATCGGCCTATTCGCTCTATCACCGTGGTGAAGAGCCGGTGGCGGTCGAGCGCACGCTGCGCGACATGCGCGTGGCGCGTATCTTCGAGGGCTCGACCGAAGTGATGCACCTCATCATGGCGCGCGAGGCGATGGACACCCACTTCAAGCTGGTGATGCCCATCATGATGCCGAAGCCGGGCCAGAAGGAAAGCATGCCTTCGCTGATCTGGAACGCCTTCAAGTTTTACGCGGGCTGGTATCCGAGCGTCTGGATGCCGCCGTCGGTCGACTTCAATGTCGAAGCCTTGAACGGCCCGAACCAGGAGCACTTGGCCTATGTCGCGGGCACGGCGAAAAAGATGGCGCGCCGTCTCTTCCACACCATGGCGAAGTATGGGCCGAAGCTCGAGTATGAACAGCTGATTCTGGCCAACTTCGTCGACATCGGCGTCGACCTGTTTGCCATGGCCGCTTCGCTGGCGCACGCCGAGCACCTGTGCAAGAAGAACCCGGACGACCAGTCGCCACAGGAACTGGCCGACCTCTTCTGCCGCGAAGCGCGCGAGCGCATCCGCCAGAACTTCGCCGCGGTGGGCCGCAACCACAACACGCGCTTCCGCGAAGTGGGCGACATGTTGATGGAAGGCAAGTTCGAGTGGCTGGCGCAGAAGGATATCTACGCCGAGTACCCGCCGGCCTACCGCGACTGGGCCGCGAAGCAGTACGACTCGGTGGCGCCGGAAGACATGGCGAAGATGGCGGACGCTTCGGCGGTGGTCGACCAGGGCGGCAACGGCCAGGGCTGATTGCCCAAGACATATCGGTAAGCTTTCGGGCGCTCCGCTCCGGCGGGGCGCCTTCTTTTTTGTGTCTGGCAGCGACACGGCGCAGACGTGCGGCGGGCACACGGGGAAGGAGTAACACGCAACGCGCACAGGAAAACGCGCACGGGGAGAGGGTCAATGTTATGAGCAGGGGAAGGTCAATAGCAGTATGGAGAGAAGGGAACAGCCGGCCTCACCACGTGCCGGATGGTAGCGGGTCGCCATGGGTACCCGCTTGCTACTGAACGACCCGGCCGAGTCGTTGATGCGGCAGGCCTGATGCCGCAGGCCTCAAAGCCGCGCGCGCCAGTCTGTCGCCGCTAGCGCCGCACCCGTGCAAAGTCTTCCTCGCTGATTGAGGCAAGGATGGGCACGTCGAGGTATTTGTCCACATCGCGCGGGGTCTTGATGGTGTCGTCGAGGTATTCGAATACGAAGGCTGTGCCGAACGATGCGACCAGCGCGAGGAACCCGATAATCATCAGTGTCTCGCGCTTGCCGCGGCCCGAGGGTTCGGTCGGCAGCGTCGGGGCCTGAAAGCGGCTCACGTTGCCCACGCGGTCGCGGTCGAGTGCAGCGGAGATCTTGGCGCTGTTGAAGCTGCTGTTGTATTGCGTCAGCGTTTCGCGCAAGGCGGCGATGTCTTCTTCCAACAGCGAAACTTCGTCGATTGCACCCACCAGCCGCGACAGTTCTTCGCGCGCGATTTCAAGGTCGCTCTCGACCTGCGCCACTTGTGCTTCGGCACCGCGGAATTCGGCGCGCTCAATGGCAAGCTGTTGTTCCAATTGCTGCCGGATGGTGTCGATGCCCTGCGTCACCGCCACCAGCGATTCCGGCTCGGTGCGCAATTGCGCTTCGAGTTCGTCGATCTTGTCGTTGATCAATTCGACGTTGCGATTGTTTTCCTGATACGCGAATGCGGTGTCCTGCTGTTCAATACGCAGCGCCACCAACTCGGTCTTGATCGAATCAACCACGGGGTTCAGCGTTTCCGCGCGCGACAGTTCGACCGTGTCAGGTCGTGCCTGCACCGCCTCCTGCAGAATGCCCACCTTCGCGCCCAGCCGCGCGGCCTCGGTGCGCGCCGTGCTCAGTTGTTCGCGCAGCAGTGCAATGCGCGTGGCCAGTGCCGTGCGCTCGGTCTCGACCGCCAGGATGTTGTAGCGCCGCTTCAGCTCTTCCAGCCGGTCCTGCTTCTCATCGAGTTCCGCCTGCACATCCAGCAGTTCGCTCTCAAGAATCTCGACGCTCTGCACGGAACCGAAGTCTTCGAAGTGCCGGTCGATATAGCGCGTGGTCAGCACTTCAAGAATCTGCTGGGCCAATTCCGGTGCGGTGGATACAAAACTGAGGTTGACCACCTGGCCATCCACACCGACCCGCAGGCCGTCCTGCACATACTCAATGGCATCAACACGCTTCTTGTTCGCGTCGCCCGCGCCGCCTGCGCCGCCCCCGGCCGACAACAGCAGGTCGAGCGGGCCGGGCGGCAGGTCGTCGAGAATGGTGTCGGCACCCAGTTCCAGCACAACGATTTCAGCCATGCCCTGGCTGCGCAAGACCGCGGCCGCATTCTGGGCCACCGCTTCTTCGCGCTCCTGAATGCTGCTGATGACACCCTCGGCATCGGGATCGAAGGAGAGGTTGGCGCGTGCCGTGCGGAAGAGCAACGCCGCACTGGAGGTATAGCTGTGGGGCACCAGCAAGAGATAGCCCGTGGCGCAAACGACAATGATCAGAAAGATGGCGACGATCTTCCACTTGTGGCGGAAGCACACCGTCATCAACTCCCGCAGGGTGACGGGCTTATCGGCTTCCGGCGGGCGACGCCGCGTCGCGCTTGCGTTTGCTGTGGCCATCGGGTATCAACCTCTTTGGTACCGGGTGCACGGTTCTATTTTTTGGCACCGGCACCTCTGCAGAATAGTATAAAGCAATGCGCCAGGAATCTATAGCGATTCAGTTTTCTCGTGTGCCCGATGCCGCTACTGCCGCGGCGCCGGGCTCGGCCAGACCGCGAACCACCGCCTGGTAGCGCGCACGCTCAGCTTCGAAGGTGTGGGTGTCGAAGAAGCGTCGTGCCCGCCGCGCCTGTTCGCGGCGCGCCGTGGCATCGCCGGCCAGGTGCACAATGGCCCGGCCCAGGGCGGCGGGGTCTTCCGGCGGTACGGCGGTAATCATGTCTTCGGCGAAGTAGTGCGCAATCGTGCGTGTGCGCACCGCCACCACGGGGATACCCAGGCGCGCGTACTCGAGCAGCTTCACCGGCAACATCAGGGCCGTCGCCACATTCTGGCGCGAGGGCAACAGGGCCAGGTCGGCGCCCAGCAGCCGCGCCACCAGCGCCTCCATGGGGACAAAGCCATCGCTGAACGAGACCACCTCTTCCAGCCCCAGCGCCGCGCGTTGTTCCAGCAGTGCATCGCGCTGTTCGCCGTCGCCGTACACTTCGAAGCGAAACGGCGGCAACGCATCGCGCACGTGGGCCAGTGCGTCGAGCGCAATATCGACCCCCAGGCGGCGCGTCAAGGTGCCGTGGTAGACCAGCCGCAGCGGGTCATTGGGCCGGGGTGCGCCATCGAGGTCGGGGCATGGAAAGACCGACGTATCGGCGAGGTTCAGGGTCACCTCGGCCGGGCGCTGGCCCAGCCCGTTTTCGCGCAGGCGTTCGAGTTTGGTGGCTTCCGTTGTGATCACATAACTCGCCGCCATCAGCGACAGGCGCTCTTCCCAGCGCAAGAGCCGGATAATGGGGTGGCCCGGTCCCGCCTGAAAACGCTCCATGTAAATCTCGGGCATCGTGTCGTGCACGTCGAGCAGCACGGGTGTGCCGCGCAGCCAGCGCAATGGCAACGCGGAAAAGACGAGGAAGTTCGGCATGTTGTTCACGTGCACCACATCGTAGCGGCCGCGCCACACACCCTCGCGGAAGAGCACCCCCGCCACTGCCAGGGCGAACAGCAGGTATTCAATGATGACGCGCAGTTTCCCCTGGCGCGCATAGTGCCGCGCCCGCGGTAGAGAGAAGCGCACACCATCGCCGTCCCGCTCGGGCTCGGTGCGCGGATTCAGCAGCGACACCACGTCCACCTCGTATCCCATGGCGCGCAGCGCGCGGGTGTGGCGCTTCAGGCGCTCGTCCGAGGCGAAAAAGGTATAGCCAACCATGGCTGCGCGCCGGGGCCATTGCCGGCCGCGCTCGTCTGCTGCGGGCTGGTCTGCTGCGGGCTGGTCTGCTGCGCGCTGATCTGCTGCAGGCTGGTCTGCTGCGGGCGCTCCCGCTTCGGGTTCGTCGGGTGTCGTCCGCTCTGGGGTTGGCCCCGCTTCCATCGATGCGCCCTTTCGCGTTGCGCGACGTACGGCTTGCTGAAACAAGCGCGCGGCCGGTGCTGCCCTGGCAGGCGCACACCGGCCGCACGAAAAGGTACGGGAGAGGGTTAGATGCTGTAGGCCGCTTCATCCACCACGGCGTCGCTCCGCTCGGCGGCGTATGCGTTCACCGTATTCGCCACGTGCGCTGCCTGCGCCGCTGTCATCTCGGGATACATCGGCAGCGAAACCACCTGCGCCGCGGCGCGCTCGGCCTGCGGGAACATGCCGCGCGCAAGGCCCAGGTGGCTGTACGCCTTCTGCAGATGCACCGGCTTGGGATAGTGGACGCCGCACTGCACGCCGTGGTCGTTGCAGTAGCGCATGAAGTCGTCGCGCTCCGCCACTCGCACCACGAACAAATGATAGACGTGGCTTGCGTAGCCCGCCTCGACCGGCAACACCACCGCCGGCGACGCTTCCATGTGGTCGACATAGTAGGCCGCGATCGCGCGCCGCCGGTCGGTCCACTCGGGCAGGTGGCGCAATTTGGTGCGCAGCACAGCCGCCTGGAAACCATCCATACGGCTGTTCCAACCCAGCAGCGTGTGCTCGTTTTTGGCCGACTGGCCGTGGTTGCGCAATTGACGCAAACGCTCGGCCAGCGCGGCATCGTTTGTCGTCACTGCGCCGCCCTCGCCGAAGGCGCCCAGGTTCTTGCCGGGATAGAAGCTGAAACAGCCGGCATCGCCCAGCGTGCCCGCACGCTGATGGCGATAGGTCGCGCCATGCGCCTGGCACGCATCTTCCACCACGTGCAGCCCGTGCTCGGCCGCCAGCATGCGGATCGGTGTCATGTCTGCCGGCTGTCCGTACAGGTGCACCGGGATGATGGCCTTGGTCCGCACGGTGATGGCACCGGCCACCTGCTCGGGGTCGAGCGTATAGGTGACCGGGTCGATGTCGACGAACACCGGCCGTGCACCGCAGAAGCTGATCGCTTCCGCTGTGGCGATGAAGGTATGCGGCACCGTGATGACTTCGTCGCCCGGGCCGATGCCCAGGCCGAGCAGGGTCAGCCACAGCGCTTCGGTACCACTGCCTACGGCAACGGCCTCGGCGGCGCCGGTGAACGCGGCAAACTCCTCTTCGAATTTATCGGACACGGGCCCGCCTGCAAAGGCGGTCGTGTCGACAACTTCGGCCAGCGCAGTGAGCACTTCGTCGCGCAGCGCCCCGACGTTGGCCTTCAGGTCTAGAAAGGGGACATGCATTAGTACAGTACCTCGTGAACCGTTGCATCGGGACCCAGCACCAGGGGCGAGGCGAGGGTCAATTCGTCGTTTGCCCATTCATAGCTGCGCTCGCAGCGCTGGCACGCCACCCGCTCGGGCGAGGACAGGGCGTCGTAGGTGCGGGCGAGGCGATGGCCACACACGCACACATGGCCCACCAGCCGGGCTGGATTACCCACCACCAACGCGAAGGGCGGCACCGACCGCGTAACCACCGAGCCCATACCCACCATGCAGAATTCACCCAGCGTGATGCCGGGGCCCACGGTGGCGTTGGCGCCGATGGTCGCACCGCGACAGACCTTCGTATGTAGCGTCTCGGCCGTCGGGTCCGACGTCTCGAGCCCGCGCAGGCTCACGTCCATTGCGCGCGGGTAGCAGTCGTTGGTGAAGGTCGCGCCCGCCGCAATCATGACCATGTCTTCGATTTCGACGCCGGCGCAGATGTAGACCATCGCGTTCAGCTTCACGCGGTTGCCCACGCGCACGTCATAGGCGATGTACGTTTTCTCGCCAACGATGCACTCGCTGCCGATGCGCGCCCCGTGCCGGATGTGGGCGTTGTCCCACACCATCGAGTTGGGGCCCAACTCGACGTCGCGCTCGATAATGGCGGTGTGGTGTACCTGCACCCCCTCGCGGTGCCAGGCGCTTTGTTGGGCATTGACGGCGCTCATACCAGCCCTCCTTCGCTGCGCGTGGCGGCCAGTTCTTCGGCCACATCGCGTACGGCTTCCGCAATCTGATGCACCTGCTCTTCGGTGTAGAACTCGTTCCACGGCAGTACGCATACATGGGCCAGCGCGTCGTAGGTGCCGGGGAAGGTCTCGGACTCGTAGCGAATCGGGTCCAGGCCTTCGCGGTGCGCGCCTTCCCAGGGCCACTGGCTGGTGCCGAAGCTGCGGCGGTCCCGAATGACTTCACACTCGAAGGCCGGCTTCTTGATGTAGCGCGGCGCCGAGAAGATGCCGCGGGCGCGCAGGGCCGCGGCGAAGGCGTCTACGCCGCCCGCCAACAGGGTGTCGTCGATGCGCAGGCAATACTTCCAGTACACATGCGTCGAGGCGGGGGTAATCGCCGGGGCCGATACGCCCGGCACATCTTCCAGCAGGCTGTCCATCAGCCGGGCATTGCGCACGCGCGCATCCACCACCGCGTCGCACTTGTCCAACTGTGCCAGCGCCACGGCGCCCTGCAGCTCGGTCATGCGGTAGTTGAGCGCGAGGAAGTAGTGGTCGGCGTTCTCGTCGCCGTAGCCCCATGCCTTGTCCACGAACAGGTGCACGCGCCGCGCATACTGCTCGTCATTTATCACCACAAAGCCGCCTTCGCCGGTGGTCATGTGCTTGCCCTGCTGCAGGCTGAAGCAGGCGATATGGCCGATGGTGCCAATCAACTGGTTTTCGTAGGTTGCGAAATAGGCTTGCGCGGCGTCTTCAATCACCACCAGGTCGTGCTGCTTCGCCAGCGCCATGATGGCGCGCATGTCGCACGGATTGCCGAACAGATGCGTGACGATGATGGCGCGCGTGCGCGGGGTGATGCGCGCGGCAATCGTATCCGCTGTCACGTTGTAGGTCAGCGGGTCGACATCGGCAAAGATTGGAATCGCGCCCTGGTAGGGAATCGGC
>CAYMLC010000063.1:0-11188 GCA_964390765.1 uncultured Nitrospirales bacterium | reverse complement strand
GGCCCACGCTTCGAGCGGCTCGCGGGTGCCCAGCTGCACCACATTGTGCGCCGCCGCACTGCGCTCGTAGGTACGGGCCGGGCCGGGCTCGTAGGTGCTGACGCCGGGATTCACGACCACGCGGCGCCCGCCGATGGCACACTCGAAACTAAAGACGTCGGCGCGCGCGTGGCCCAGTTGGTAGTCGGGCCCCGGCGGCCCCATGCGCACCGCAAGGCGGTTTTCTGCGTCGGGACCGAGCACGAAGAAGCCGCTGTGCGGAAGCGCACGGGCGGGCTGTGGCACGTGGCGCAGGGCGTGCCCGGCCAGGGTCAGTATCTGGTGCGCCGGTGGGGCCTGGCCGCGGGCGCTGTCGCTGAAGAAGGCGATCTCGCCGTCGGGCTGGGTCAGGGTGGCCAGCCAATCGGCGGCGCGCACGCAGATTGCGCCCAGGCCCTCGGGCGCCTGCTCGCCCGCGGCCGCGCGCACATGCAACAGGTCGAGCAAGGCGAGCGCGTGATACATGGGGCTGCGCTCGTAGTGGCCGCCGTCGCGCAGCCACTGCTCCGCCAGTTCGCGCGCCAACAGCGTGTGGCCCTTTCGCCGGAGACGTGCGTCGTGCAGCAGGTGGCCGGCCACGGTCAGTGCGCACGCGTCTTTCAGGAGGTGGTTGGCGCCCAGGTCATGCTCGAGATGCGTCGCCAGATAGCCGGCCTGTTGGGCATAGCTCGCGCGCAGGCGATCGGGTAACGGCCACACGGCATCCACCAGCGACCACGTAAGCAGCCGCTGCGCAACGCAGAACGCATCCCACGCCACATCGGCGCCGGGCGGGTGCTGGGCGTCCCAGTCGGCCAGGCGCGCGTGTACGGCGTCTTCCTCGCCGGGGGGCGCCTCGCCCGCCAGCGCGGCTACGGCACGCGCCTGGGCATCGTCGTGGTAGTGCAGGTGATAGCGCCAGAGCCGCGGCTGGCCGGGGGCTGCCCAGGGCGGCTGGTCGCGTGCGGTGTTCAGAAAGGTGTAGCGCCCGGCACGCAGTTCGGCCAGCCATGCCGCGTCGGGCGGGGCATCGGCTGCCCAGCGGGTAACCCAGGCGCCCAGCCGTTGACGTGTCCCGGCGTCGAAGGGCGGGGCGGCGGCCGGCCGCCTTGGTACGCGCCACGGGCCGAGCCGGCGCTCGGCCATGTAGTAGACACGCCACAGCAGTTGGTGGCGCTTCAGGTGGCGAACGGTCCGCACGAGGCGGGCGCTATGTGCCAGATTGGGCATAAGCGGGTAGAGTATAGGTACCGGGACTGTCTGGGACCAGAATCCTTGACAGGCTAGGGGCCTTACCGTACTATGCCTATCTGCCCCCGGCGTGTAGTTGGGTTGAAGGTACCCCGGGGGCCTTGCCGGTGCCGCCGTATGCGGATGCCGGTCTGTTGTTGCGCGGGGCATGGCGCGCAAGGTGAGGCAGCATTGAGAATCGTCTTCTTTTGCCAGTACTTCCCACCCGAGATGGGAGCGCCGGCGGCCCGCACGTATGAGCACGCGCGACACTGGGCGGCCATGGGCCACGATGTGACCGTCGTGTGCGGGAAGCCGAACCACCCCGATGGCATCGTTCCGGAGAAGTATCGCGGCGGGCTGCTCTACCGCGAAGAGATGGATGGCATCGATGTGCTGCGCTGCTGGCTGTATGCCACGCCCAACCGCGGCGTGGTGAAGCGCAGCGTCGCCTTCCTGACCTATATGTTGTCGGCCATGTTTTTCGGTATCTTCGCCACGCGCAAGGCCGATGTGGTGGTGGCCACCTCGCCGCAATTGCTGTGTGCGCTGAGTGGTTATGTCGTTTCTGTCTTCAAGCGTACCCCGTTTGTCTTCGAAGTGCGCGACCTTTGGCCGCAGCAGATCATCGACCTGGGCGCCGTGCGCAACCCGCTTGTTATCGGGGCGCTCGAGTGGGTCGAGAGGCTGTTGTACCGGCGTGCCGAGGCGGTGATCCCGGTGGCGCCCAAGACCACCGAGGCCATCGTGGCGAAGGGCGTGCCGCGCGAGAAGGTACACACGGTGACCAACGGCATCGACCCGCACTTCTTTGCGCCGGGCGAGCGCATGAATGCGCTGCGCACGGAGTACGGCTGGGGCGACAAGACGGTGGTCATGTACATCGGCACGCACGGCCTCTCGCAGGGGCTGAGCACCGTGCTCGACGCGGCGCACCAACTGCGCCACCGCGACGACCTGCATTTCGTCTTTGCGGGGCAGGGCGCCGAGCGCGAGGCGTTGATTGCGCGCGCGGCTGAGTTGGGCCTCGCCAACACGACCTTTCTCCCGATTCAGGCGAAAGAGCGCATGCCGGCCTTCTATGCCGCGGCGGACCTGTGCCTCGTGCCCCTGAAGCGGCGGCCCTACTTCCGCTGCAATATCCCGTCGAAGCTGTTCGAGATCATGGCGTGTGAGCGGCCGGTGGTCCTGGGCGTAGAGGGCCAGGCACGCGAGATCCTCGACGCGGCGGGCGCCGGCATTGCGGTGGAGCCCGAGAACGCGGACGCCTATCGCGCGGCCATCGAGCGGCTGGCGGACGATGCGGAGTTGCGCGCGGCCTATGGCAAGGCCGGGCGCGCACATGTGGTGGCGCACTACGACCGGCGGCGCCGCGCCGAAACCTTTCTCGCATGTATCGAGCGCGCACGCAGCGACCTGATCGCGACTTCGGCACCCGTGCATCGTTGACCCGCCCGTAAGGCGGGCCCTATCCTCTCCGCAATCCGGGGGCGGAGCACCCGGCGGCGAGGAAGCGCGCGCCTATCCATGACACCCTTCAAGCGAATTGCTCTGCTGTGGCTGCTTGTGCTCGCGCTGTTCGGCGTCTTCAATGCGGTGTTCTGGCCTGTCTATGCGCACCAGCAGCGCGTGGCGCCCAGCAACTTCCTGGCGCATGCACAGGCGATGGCCGAGAGCGGCGACACCGAGGCCGCCATCGCGCGGCTGCGCACCGGGCTGCACCAATTCCGTCCGCCTGCGCCCGCGCCGTATGCGGCCCTGCGCGACCTGTACGCGGCGGAGGGCGACACCGCCAGCGTGGATATCCTCGAGCCGTTCGTGACCTTCTATCGCGGCTTGCAAGGACCGGCCGCCGCGCGCGCGGCGCACTGGCGCACGGCGACTGAACAGTTTCTGGAGCACCAGCCGGCGCCCACGCTGCGGCCCTACACGACCGCCAGTGTGCGCACCTTTGCCGGCGAGGTGGCGGCGCGCTATGGCGTGGCCGATGCGGTGGCCGCTTTCCCGCCGCCGCATAAACTGACGCTGCTGCGGCTGCTGGGCGGCGTCATTCGCGAAGACGGCCAGATTGGCAACACGGGGGTATCGCTGCCGTCCGATGTGCTGGTGATGAGTTGGGCGGTGCAACGGGGCATTGCGCGGATACATGTGGGCGAACGCGCCTACGTTGGACGCGAACGCGGCCTGCACGTGGTGCTGATCTCGACCGAAGAGGGCACACCGCTTGACCATGGCGTGTTCGACCTGTGGGCCGAACCACGCGAGGCCGAGCGCCTGGTCGCCTATCTGCGCAACGTGCCGGAAGGCATGGCGGCGGCCTTCGCGGTCTACGACGAGGCGAGCGTCTTTCTAACGCCCGAGGCCAGCGCGGCGCTCGAGGGTTTCGGGCTCGGCCGCACGGCCTGGGTGAACCACGGCCTGGCGCTGTTCGGCTTGGGCTACAGCTTCGCCGCACTCGGGGTGCAGGGGGCGGCGCCGGGTACGGGGCAGCAGGTATGGTCGCCGCGCAGCTTCGACGGCGCTGCCGGGCATCCGGTGGTATGTGGCACGGTGCACGGTGGAGGCCCGGCATGACCCAGCATTCGCATTTGCTGTACCTGATCGCGGCGCTGGCGCCCTTCGCGATGACGCTGGTCGTCGTGCCGCTGTGCCGCGCCCTTGCGTGGCGGCTCGATGTGGTCGACCGGCCCGGCCAGGCGCGCAAGGTGCACCAGCGCACCATTCCGTACCTCGGCGGGCTGGCGTTTTATGCCTCGTTTCTCGGGCTGATGCTGCTGCTGGTCTTCGTGTTTCCGCAGTACCTGTCGCCGGTCTTCATTCCCATGCTGTTTGTGGGCACGCTCATCGTCTTGATGGGCATCTACGACGACATTCACGACATGCCCAGCGCACCCAAGCTCGTCATCGAGCTGGGCTTCGGGTTACTGCTGTACTTCTGGGGTTTCCGCGCCGATGTCATCGCCAGTCCGCTGGGCGGTGTCATCGATGTTGGTTGGCTTGCCATCATCATCACGCCGCTTTGGATCGCGGGGGTCGTCAACGCGGTCAACTTCTGCGACGGACTCGACGGCCTTGCCGCGGGGATCGTGGCCATTTGTTCGGCGGCCATCTTCGCCATTGCCTACAAGCAGGGTCAGGTCGCATCATGCATCGTGATGGCCTACCTCATCGGCACGTGCATCGGCTTCCTGCGCTACAACTTTCATCCGGCCAGCGTGTTTATGGGCGATACCGGCGCGCTCTTTCTCGGTTTCGTGCTGGGCGCTTCCACGCTCATCGAGCAGCAGAAGGGCGTGGCCACAATTGCGCTGGCAGTGCCCATTGTCGTGCTGGCGATTCCCATCGTCGATACCGCGCTCAGTTTCCTGCGCCGCATGCAGCGCGCACGGCAGGGCAAGTTCTTTCACCCGGACCGCGACCATCTGCATCACCGCCTGCTGAACCTGGGCCTGAGCCAGCCGCAGGTCGTCCTGAGCCTTTACTACATCAGCGCGTGCATGGGGCTTCTGGCCTTCATTCTGTCGGTGGTGCCCGAGAACTACAGTTTCCTCATTGTGGTGCTGGCGGCCATGGCGATCGTCTTTGGCGTGCTGGTGCTGCGCTTTATCGAGAGCTTTGCCGAGCGTAATGGCAATGGTCCGGCCGCGGCGGACGAGGCGGATTGAGTCGGCATCCGGCTGTGCTACACTCCCGCGCTTCATGAAGACAGAAGATTCCACACCGCGGCTGTGCGTCGTGCGTTTTGGCTGGCAGCCGTTCATCATGTCGCCGGTCTATCACCTGGTCGATGCGCTGCACGCTGAAGGGGTGGCGACGACCATCGTGAAGGGGCGCGCACGGCTGCAGCCGGGCCAACAGGAAGAGCCGCACCCGCGCGCCGACATGCGCTACATGGGGCTTGCCCTGCGCCGCCTCACCCACCTGCCCGTGGTGGGCCCCGTTTTCCAGTTGTTGGCCTGGCTCGAGTTTGTGGCGCGGGCGGCCTGGCGCGCGTGGCGCGTGCCGGCGGGCTGCTATTGCGCGGTCGACGTCGATACGCTGCCGGCTGCGTGGCTTGCGGCCCGGCTGCGGGGCAAGCCCCTGATCTTCTATTCGTACGAACTGTATGCGGACCGCGACTGGGTGCCGCTCAAGTGGTTCTGGCGCGGGGTCGAGCGGTGGTTCATTCATCGCGCCGACTTGGTGGTGGCGTGCGAGCCCAACCGTGCCGAGCGGCTACAGACGCAGTTCGGGCTGCGGGAGCGGCCGCTGGTCGTGCACAACGTGTCGCCGCGGCTCGAGACGGTACCGGCGCGCGGCCGTATTCAGGAGATTCTGGCGGCGCGCGGGATACAGGCCACGTGCGTGTTCTACTACCACGGCTGGATCCAGCGTGCACGCTGTGCCGATGCCTTTATCGAAGCACTGGCCGGAGTGCCGGAGGGCGCGGTGCTCTTCTTTGTCGGGCAATGCGAGCCGGCCTTACAGGCCGCACTCGAAGCGCGCGTCGCCGCGTTGGGGCTGGGTCAGCGCGTCATCTTCCACGGCACGGTGCACACCGACGACCTGTTACCGCTGGCCGCCTCGGCCGACGTCGGCCTGCAGGCGCAACGGAACATCGGGCTCAATGCGTACTACTGTGCACCCATCAAGCTCTTTCAATACTTTGCCGTGGGCCTGCCGGTTATCGCGTCGGACTTTCCCGGCATGCGCACGATAGTGGCTGAGCATGAAGCCGGCCTGTGCGTCGACCCCGAATCCGTGGCGGCCATCCGTACGGCGATGTGTACGCTGGCGGCGGACCCGGCCCTGCGCGCACGCCTGGGTGCCAACGCGCGCCGTACTGCGCTCGAGCGGTTTCACTACGCGCACGAGGCGCGGCCACTCTTGAATTTCATTCTTGCGCGCCTGGACCGGCCGGTGTTGGCCGAAGCGGAGCGCGTGACCTAGGATAGAGGCCATGAGTACGACTGAAGCTTCGAACGATACCCGGCGCAACCATCCGCTGCTGCGCTATGCCCGCCGCCTGATCGGCGCCCGCCGCCTGATTGTCGCCGCAACCGGGGTGGCCGCGTGCGCGGCTATCGTGGTGGCGCTGCTGTTGCCGGTGACCTATGAATCGAGTGCGACGCTGATTCTGCTGCCGCCGCCTTTCAAGACCGCCGAAGCCGAATTGAGCAACATGCTACCGCGGGTGTTGAACGTGCCCGACTACGAACTGTTGCTGACCAGCGATGGCACCTTGCAGTCGGTGGCCGAACGCGTGAAGCTGCTGGCCGATTGGCCGGAAGAAGACAAGGAGCAACTGAGCCAGTTGTCTTCGTTGCGAAAGCGCATGCGCGTAACCACGGAGGTGGTAGAGAAGACCGCCTATGGCACCAGCCATTCGCCCGTTATTGTGCTGACGGCGCGCGCGGCGCGGCCCGAATACGCGCGCGACCTGGCGGAAGCCTGGGCGGCAGTGGCCGAGCAATTGGCCAACAATCTGTATGCCAAGGGCAAGACGGGGGTGAAGGATTTTGTGGAGGAGCGTTTCACCACAGCCCGCGCGGACCTGTTCGACGTGTCGGCCGCCATTCGTGATGTGGAGATTGAATACAACGACGAGTTGGCGGGCGCGCGCCTGCAAAACAAGCACGGCCGCCTGCTGAGTTACGAGGAAAAGGTCGACGACCTGGAGATGCAGATCGCATCCGTCGAGGAAGAACTGCGGTCGCTGCGTTCCGACCTCGAAGAAGAGCCGGAGAAGAAGCGCCTCTGGCGTTCGCCGCCCACGACGGCGCTGTTTCTGCGCGAGCGCGCCCTGTCGCCCACCGAGACGGACGAGGGTGTGCAGTTGCCGGGTTACGAAGAGGAAGTGCTGAACGAGACGTTCATCTACCTCACGCAGAAGATTCAGCTCAAGGAAAGCGAGTTGGCGGGTATGCTGGAATACCGCAGCCGCCTGCAGGCTGAACTCGAGACGCTCGACCAGGAACTGCAGGAACTGCGTGCGGAGATGGCCAACCGCAATTACGAGCGCAAGCAACTGGACCTGCAACAACTGCCGCTGCAAAGCAGTTATGAACTGTTGGCCGGTACGTTGGAGCAGGTGAAGATTGTGGAGACGGAGCAGGAGAACCTGGCGGATATCAAGGTGGTGTCGGAGCCGGTGGTGCCGGACGACAAGGTGTGGCCGCCGCGCTCGCTGATCGTGCTGGCCGGCGCGGCAATGGGGGTCATGCTCAGTGCGGGCAGCGTGGTCGCGCGCGACCTGGCCGACGACTACGACCTGCTGTCGCGCTAGCCGCGATGCTGCGCGCGTTCTTCAGGGGAAACCGGCGCCTGTCGCACGCGCTGGGCGAGCGCACACCGAATGCGGCGGGGCATACCTATCGCCACTATGCGCCGGCGGTGTGGGAGCGGCTCGACGACACGGTGCCGTGGGTGCTGGATGTGGGGGGCGGCGCGCAGTGCATCTGGGCCAAGCAGCGCCCCGGCGCCTGGCAGGGCGCTATCGTGGCGGCGGACATTGCGCCGGAGGAACTGGCGCGCAATGCGGACACCGCACGGCGCGTGGTGTTCGATGGCTGCGGTGCCTTTCCATTCGACGGCAATACCGTGCCGCTCATCACCACGCAGTCGGTGCTCGAGCACCTGCCCGATGTGGAAGCCTTTGTACGTGAGTCCGCGCGTGTGCTGGTGCCCGGCGGCTACAGCGTGCACTGGGTGCCCTCGCGCTATGCGCCCTTCGCGCTGATTAATGCGCTGCTGCCCAATGCGCTCGCGCGGCGTCTGCTCTTCTTCACCGACCCCGGTAAGCGCGGCATCTGTGGCTTTCCCGTGGTCTATGACCATTGCACCCCGGCCGAAATGCAGGCGCTGTTCGAGCGGCATGGATTCGAGGTGGAACGGGTGCAGGCCAGCTGGTACCAGTCGCCATACTTCGCCTTCTTCTTCCCCGCCTACCTCGTCAGTCTGGCGTATGAGTACGTGCTGCTGCGGCTCAACGCGCGCCGCCTCTGTGCGCATTTCCTCATTGTGGCGCGTAAGGCGCCTCGCCCTCTCGAATCCGACGCTCGAGGCGATTGACTTCCTCGCGTAACTGCTGCAACCGGCCCTCATCTGTGTGGGCACCTGCGCTTTGGCCAGCAGGAAGTGCGCCCAGGTGCGCGGCGACCGTCGTTTGCGGACGGCGTGCGGGCACGGTAAAGGCATCGAGCGTGACACCGCCTTCGCCCACGGCGCGCAGCTTTGCCATCGCTGCGTCCAACTCGACTACCCAGAAGTGGCGCTTGCTCGCTGCGTGCGCCAGGTACCAGGCGTCTTGCTGGTCGGTGGTGCGCGGCGCCATGCCAACGCATCCGTCGCCGACGTAGACCGTACCGCGTTCGGCGATGTGCCCCGCGTAGATGGGGTGCGTGCGCTTGAGCGCGTGGTCGTGGTGTTCGAAGGCTGCGGTCAGGCGGAGGGTGTCGAAGTGGGGGACCCAGTGCGCGCGGCCGAGCACGGCCTCGGGGTTGTCGAAGCGCGCGTGTACCGGGAAGAGCGGCTCGTGATAGACGGCGAAGGTGTAGGCGGCGTCGGCATGCGCTTCCAGTTGGCCGGCCAACCAGTCTGTCTGGGCGCCTTCGATGGGGTGCAGGTATTCGGTGTCCAGCATAAAGAAAGCCGCCAGCTCGCCGGCGTGCCGCGTGAAATAGACCGGCCCCTCGGGCGGACCGAAGAAGGCGCGGTAGTAGGGCGCGCGTTGGGCGTCTTCCTGGCCGACATCGGGGTTCACGTCGTGGTTGCCAATGCCGGCCACGGCGGGAATGAGGTCGCCATCGGGCGTGACCAGGTGCTCGCACCACATGGCGAAGAAGGCATCCCACCGGTAAAGATTGTCCGGGTCGGCATTGGCGTAGGCCAGGTCGCCGCCCAGCACGATAAACGACGGGTCCGTGGCCGCCGCCGCGGTGAGCATCTCGCGCACGACCTTGTCGGTGCCCAGGTCGCCACCCTCGATGAAGCGCAGCGGGGCCTTGCCGTCGGGCAGGGTGAAGCGCTGTGGGGCGGTCTGCGAGCCGTCTGCGCCACGGACCTGAAAGTGATAGGTAGCCCCGGGCGCGAGCCCCGCGAGCCCCGCGCGATAGACATGCCGCGCGCCACCCGGCAGCGCAGTGGGCGTGGCCGCGACCGCCGTGGGCGCGTCCACCTCATTAAGCGGCTGTTGTGAATACACCACTTCGGCTGCGCCCGCTTCGTGGGCGTGAAAGCGCACTTCGACAATGCGGGTCAGGTCGTGGCCACCTACCAGATAGACGTAGAAGAAGCGGTCTTGCGGCACCGCTACGCGCACCTCGCTCCAGGGGGCGCTGCCTAAACCGGTGTACCCCAATATGAAGACGGCTGCCAGCGCAACCACCAGCGTGGTCAACACGGTTCTGCTGCGGGTGCGGAATAGAAAGCGGAAGCGTCGCATGGGTGGACTACCTGTTGAGCCGTTTAGCCGCGTGCGGAGCAGGTGACTTGGGCGGAGCCATGTCGCGAATCCATTAGGGTGACGCTGAGCCGGGATTAGCGTTGTGTTGTTCATCCGGGGCGCACCATCTGTTGTTGTAACGAAAGTACGGAGCACATGCATTGGAGACGATGACGATGACCCAAAAGCAACCTAGTGCGCTCGAACGCCCGGCGGACGGACATTACGACGCCCTGGAACACGAGACCTATCTGAACCTGGTGCGGACCAGTGAAGTGCTGACGGCACAACTCGATGCGCTGCTGAAGCAGCACGGGCTGACGCTGCCGCTCTACAATGCGCTGCGCGTGGTGGCGGGTGGTCCGGCCGAGGGCCTGCCTACGCTGACCGTGGCGCAGCGTATGCTTTCGCGCGACCCCGACATGACGCGGCTGGCCGACCGGCTGGAGCAATTGAACGCCGTGGCGCGCAGCCGCTGCGAGCAAGACCGCCGCGTGATTCGGCTGCGCCTGGTCGAAGGAGGTGCCGCGCTGCTCGTGCGATTGCGTGGGCCCATCGACGCGTTGCACCGCGAGATGCTGGGTCATATGCCCCACGATGCGCTGGCGCAGTTGAACGTGTTGCTATACGAAGCGCGCCGCCCGCACGGCGACTAGGGCGCCGCCGGGATTTATGCGCACGGGGGCGTGTGGCATACTGCGCCCGTGGCCGAACCCAGCATGCAACGCAGGCGCCCCTTTGCCGCGCACCTGGCCCGCTATGGTGTGGTGCTGCTGGATGGTGCGCTGGCCACCGAACTCGAACGGCGCGGCGCCAACCTGGACGATCCCCTATGGTCGGCGCGGGTGCTGCTCGAGGAACCCCAACTCATTGAAGCCGTGCACTACGATTACTTCGCCGCGGGGGCCAACGTGGCGACCACGGCCAGTTATCAGGCGAGTGAGGCAGGGCTGCGGGCGCGCGGGCTGGATACCTCGCAGGTGGCCGAGGTCTTTCACCGCAGTGTCGTGTTGGCGCAGGCCGCCCGCACCCGGTATCAGGCCGAGCACCCGCGCCACGACGGCGGCCTGTGGGTGGCGGCGAGCGTGGGGCCCTATGGCGCGGCGCTGCACAATGGCGCCGAATACACCGCCGACTATGGCGGCATAGACGCTGCCGGGCTGCACGATTTCCACGCACCGCGATTGCGCCACCTGGCCATGGCCGGGCCCGACCTTCTGGCGTGCGAGACCATTCCGGCGCTCGAAGAGGTGCAGGTACTGGCCGCGCTCTTGAACGACCTGCATCCCCTGCCCGCCTGGATCAGCGTGTCGTGCCGGGACGGTGCCCACCTGAACGACGGCTCGCCCATCGAGGCGGCGCTGGAAGCCGCCTGTGCCGCGCGCAACCTGGCGGCCTTCGGGGTGAACTGCACCCCGGCCCAGTATGTGGCACCGCTGCTCGCGCGCCTTCGCGACCACACCCCGCTGCCGCTGCTGGCCTATCCCAACAGCGGCGAACACTGGGACACAGCTGCAC
>CAYMLC010000062.1:3795-11331 GCA_964390765.1 uncultured Nitrospirales bacterium | reverse complement strand
CCAGGTCCGCCGCCGTGCGCCGCCCTTCGCTGGCAAAGGCGCGCTCGCGCGCGACGCTGAAGCGGAAGCTCTCGAGCGCCTGATAATTGTTGGTCACGATATCGCGGTTCTGCAGCACCGCATAGAATTCCGACGCAACCGTGACCGCGAATTCCTTGCGGAACCGGGCAAAGCCGCGCAACGCGTACAAGGTGTCGCGCTCGGCCTGGGTCAGCGGCTCGAGCGCCACCAGGCTGCCGGCGCCACGCAGCAGCGGCTGCACGATGCCCGCACGGAAGAGGCTGCTGGAAGTGGTCAACTCGTCGCCGGTGAGGAAGCGCAGAAAGTCGCTGGTCAACGTGAGCGCGATGCGCCCACCGCCGCGCAACAACAGGTCGACGCCCAGTTGGGTCTGGCCGCTTACGTCGCGTGTATCGGTGAGCGAGGCTTGCGGATCGAGCGCGCCCGCGGCGCCGCCCGCCGTGGTCACCAGTTCCTCGAAGGCACGCAGCAAATCGGCCGGCTGTCCGGTCAACTGCTCGACCTGGGTAAGGATGGCGCCGGCCGAGGCGAGTCCGCTGGCAAAGGCGCCCGGGCGCGTGGCTTCGGTGACGCGGCGATTAAAGCTGCCGGCGGCCGAGCCACTGAAGATGGGCGTGTAGGCATGGCGTTGCGCAGTCAGGGCGAGCGCCTGCAGGTACACGGCTTCCTTGCGATTCTGGTAGCCGCGGTTGTTGCGCACCGCCAGCGCCAGTGCCTCTTCCAGCGTGATGAGGTGCGCCTCTTCATCGGGCTCGTTCAGGGCGTCCAGCTCGGGCGCCGCCAGACTGACGACGGGATACGCCGCGAGGATATCGGCGGCCTCTTCTTCATCGATGGTGAAGGTGGCATCGAAGCCCGGCACCTGCGGCGCCTTCTCCTGCACAATGCCGTAGACTTCGCGGTCGGCCGCTTCGCGATAGTGCGTGGTCGAGCAGCCCGCCGCCAGCAACAGCGTCACCGTCAACGCTGCGTACGGGAGGGCGCTGCGCCTAGGCGCGCTCGGCGAAGTAGGCGCGTACATTGCGCACGTCCTGATCGATAGCGGCGACCAGCGCCTCGTAGTTCGGATACTTCTTCTCGGGGCGCAAGCGCTTCAGGAAGGTCACCTCGATCTCTTTGCCGACCAGTTCGCCGTCGAAGTCCAGGATAAACGCTTCGACCATGACCGACTGGTGCGCGATGGTCGGCGCAATGCCGATGTTGACCGCCGCCATCTGCGGGGCACCGTCGATCCACGCCTCCGCCACATAGACGCCGTGTGCGGGCACCGCCATCTTTTGCGGGTCGATGTTGGCCGTAGGATAGCCGAGCTTCGCGCCGCCAATGCCGCGGCCCCGAATCACCTCGCCGAGAATCGCATACTTGCGGCCCAGAAAAACCTCGACGTCTTCCAACTCGCCCTGCACAATCCGCTCGCGCACGAGGGTGCTGCTCACGCGTTCGCCGCGCACGACGAAAGGCGGCACCTGCTCGACATCCAGGTCGTAGTGTGGCGCCACTTCGCACAGATATTCGTAGTTGCCAAGTGCGCCCTTGCCGAAGGCGAAGTCGTGGCCGACGACCAGTTCACGTGCGCCCGCGCGCGCGAGCACCAGTTGTTCGAGAAAGGCATCGCGCGTGAGGCCGGCCACCTCGGCGTTGAACGGTAGCACGAACAACACATCGAGCCCCATCTCCGCCAGCAGGCGCTCCTGCATGCGGGGCGGCGTGAGGGTATTGGGCGCGTTGGCGGGCGAGAAGAATTCGCGCGGGTGCGGGCGCAAGGTCATCAGTGCGGCGGTACCGCCTTTCTCCCGGGCACGCGCCAGCACGCGTTCGACCAGTTTCCGGTGGCCGAGATGGACGCCGTCGAAGCTGCCGATGGTCAAGACCACATGCGGCAGGGACTCGGTGAACAGACGCACATCTTCGACTACGCGCATGGAGATGGACCTGCGGCTTGCGGCCTCACTTCGTAAACACGCGCCGGGGCTGAATACGCACGCCGGCGGCCGTGGCACTGACGGTGCCGAGCGCCAGCAACACGCCCGACGACGACTTCAGTTGCACCCAGCCTTCGTTGATGGGGCAATCTTCGGCCAGGTCGCTACGCACGAGACTGTTGCCGGCCGCCACGAGTTTCCGGCTGCTGTTGCGCACGCAGGCCACGGGCAGGTCGAGCGCCTCGTCGAGGGGCAGCAACGCCGCCTCCACGTCGGCCTGTGTTTCAAAGGTTGCCATGGGCCGCGCATCGGCCACGCTGAAGCGGCCGACGTAGGTGCGGCGCAAGGCGGCCAGCGCCGCGCCACAGCCCAGGTCCTGGCCCACATCGTGGCAGAGACTGCGCACATAGGTACCGCTGCTGCATTGCACGCGCAGCTCGGCGTCGGGCGGCGTATAGCGCAGCGCCTCGAATGCGGCCACGTGTACCTGCCGCGGCGGGCGCTCCACTTCTTCGCCGCGCCGTGCCAGCTTGTACAGCCGCTCACCGCCCACCTTCACCGCACTCACCATCGGCGGCACCTGTTCAATATCACCGAGGTAGTTGTTGCATGCCTGCTGGATTTCTTCAAGCGTGATGTCGGGTACCGGCCGCTCTTCAAGCACTTCGCCTTCGATGTCGTGCGAGGTTGTGGTCACGCCGAGGCGCATCGTGCCCTCGTAGGTCTTGTCGAGTCCGGTCAGATGCTCTGACAGGCGCGTCGCCTTGCCCAGGCACAGCACGAGCAGACCCGTCGCATTGGGGTCCAGCGTGCCGGTGTGGCCGATGCGGCGCAGGCCGCTGGCCTTACGCAGGTAATCGACTACGTCATGCGAGGTGACGCCCGCCGGCTTGTCTACCAGCAGCAATCCGTTCATGCGCCGGCCTCCACGGCCTCGGTCAAGGCGTGCAACACTTTCTCGCGCACCGCGTCCAGCGGCTCTTCGAGCGTCAGTCCAGCCGCGGCCGCATGTCCGCCACCGCCAAAGCGCTCGGCGAAGCTGGCCACATTGAAGTCCGCGCACTGCGCACGCAGGCTGACCTTGGTCTCGTCGTCGGCCGTCTCGGTAAACAACACGCCCGCCTTTACCCCCTCGATATTGCGCGCATAATTCACCAGCCCGTCGGCGTCTTCGCGCGAGGCTTCCACTTCGCGCAGGTCCGCGCGTGTCAGATACGTATGCGCCACCTGCCCCTCGGCCAGGCGCTCGAGCCGGTTGAGCACCCGGCGCAACAACTCAACCTTGGCGGGCGACATCACGTCGAAGATCTGCGAGCACACCGGCCCGGTGTCGATACCGCATTCCAACAGGTGCGCGGCAATCTCGTGACTGCGCTTGTTCGTGTTGCCAAATCGGTAGCAGCCCGTGTCGGTGCTTTGCCCCACGTAGAGGCACAGCGCGGTGTCGTGGTCGATGGGTTCGCCCGCTTCGCGCCACAGCGTGTAGACCATCTCGGCCGCGGCGGCAAAGCCACAGTCGATGTAGTACGCCTCGCCTTCGGGTTCGTGCAGTTGGTGGTGGTCGATGGTCAGCAGGCGGTGGGTCTCGCTCACCCACTTGCCCAGGGCGCCGGCGCGGCGCAGGTGCGCGGTATCGACCAGCACACACGTATCGAACGCAGGCGGCGCATCGTGCTCGGTCAGCATTTCACCGGAACCCGGCAGAAAGCGATAGACCCGCGGCACGCCATCGGCGCTGCCCGCATAGACGGCCGGCGCACCGAGCGCACGCAGCAGCCGCGCCATGGCGAGTGTCGAGCCGATGCTGTCGCCGTCGGGGCTGGTATGCGACAGCACGAGTGCGGGTCCGGTATCGCGCAGACGCGCGACCATGCCGGCCGCATCAACCGGCACCCCGGGCGCCGGCGTCTCGCTGTCGTGCAAGCGTTGAAACATCTCTTCCAATTCGTAGACGCGGTCGAGCGTGTCGTCTTGCAGGAAGCGCACTTCCGGCGTGTAGCGCAGGCGCAGCACCTTGCCCAGTTCGCGCCGCACGTACCCGGCCGAGCGCTGCAACGCGATCAGCGAACTCTTTCGTTCGCTGTCGCTGCCGAACAGGCTGACGTATACGCTGGCATAGCGCAAGTCCGGCGACATGCGCACATCCATGACCGACACAAAACCGAGCCGCGGGTCTTTCAACCCACGGGTCAGCATGCTCGCGATTTCCTGCTTGATCAGTTCGGCCACGCGCTGGGGCCGGGTGCCGCCCTTCATAGCAACTCGGTCCGGTAGTCCTCCAGCAGCGCATCGGCATTCATTCCGGCGAAGCTGGCGATGGTGTTCAGTTGGTCGTTTGTATGCCGGCTGCTGGCGCTGACCACGCAGACCGCGAGCGAAGCGCGCGTCCACACATCTTGCTGGCCCACCTCGGCCACGGAACAATTGTACTTGTTGCCCAGCTTCGTCTTTAGGCTGTTCAAGAAGCGCCGCTTATCCTTCAGCGAACGGGCACCCGGCAGGCGGTATTCCAGCATCAGCAGGCCGATAGTCACCCGGCCGGCCTAGCTCAGCGTCTTCGCCACTTCGTCGACGCGGAAGGTCTCGATGACGTCGCCTTCCTTGATGTCGTTGAAGTTCTCCAGCACGATGCCGCATTCATAGCCGGTCGCCACGCTCTTCACGTCGTCGCGGTTGCGGCGCAGCGAACCGATGCTGCCCTCATAGACCACGCGGCCATCGCGTACGACGCGCGCCTTCGCGCCGCGCGTCGATTCACCGTCGGTCTGATAACAGCCCGCGATGTTGCCGAGGGCCGACGACTTGAACACGGCGCGAATCTCGGCGTGGCCGGTCACCACCTCGCGCGCTTCCGGCGCCAGCATGCCTTCGAGCGACTGCTGAATCTCGTTCAGCGCCTCGTAGATTACGCGGTAGGTGCGAATCTCGACGCCTTCCTGCTCGGCCAGCGCCTGCACCTTGGCCGGCGCGGTCACGTGGAAGCCGATGATGACGGCCTCACTTGCACTCGCCAGCATGACGTCCGATTCACTGATCATGCCCACGCCGGTGTGTACGAGGTTGACCGCCACTTCCTGGTTGCCCAGGTCGAGGAAGCTCGAGCGCAACACATCGACCGAACCCTGTACGTCCGCCTTGGCCACAATGTTGAGGTGCTTCTGGTCGCCGGCCAGCAGGCGCTCGTGAAAGTCTTCGAGCGACATGCGCTTGACCGCGGGCCCCTGCTTCACCTTGCGGCGGCTCTGGCGCTGCTCGGCGATGCTGCGCACCGTGCGCTCTTCGGCGGCGGCCACGAACAAATCGCCCGCGGCAGGTGGCTCGCTGAAGCCGGTCACCAGCACCGGGGTCGAGGGACCCACTTCCGGCTGCTCTTTACCGAGCGAGTTGGTCATGGTGCGCACATGGCCGTACGAGGTGCCCGCGAGGAACACGTCGCCCTGGCGCAAGGTGCCGTTCTGCACCAGCACCCACGCCACCGGACCCAGGTGCCGGTCCATCTGCGCCTCGACCACCACCCCGCGCGCGCGCTTCTTGGGGTTGGCCTTCAATTCCAGGGTCTCGGCCTGGAGCACCAGCAATTCCAGCAGGTCTTCCATACCGTCGCCGGCCTTCGCCGAGATGTTCTGCATCATCGTCTTGCCGCCCCACGCCTCATCCACCAGCTCGTACTGCGTCAGTTCCTGGCGCACGCGGTCGGGTTCGGCCTCGGGCTTGTCGCACTTGTTCACGGCCACCACCAGCGGCACCTCGGCGGCGCGCGCGTGGTTAATGGCTCCAATCGTCTGCGGCTGCACGCCGTCGTCGGCGGCCACCACCAGCACCACGATGTCGGTGGCCTGGGCGCCACGCGCACGCATTTCGGTAAACGCTTCGTGGCCCGGCGTATCGAGGAAGACAAGGCGGCCGTTCTCGGTCGTCACCTCGTAGGCGGCGATGTGCTGCGTGATGCCACCGGCTTCGCCACTCGCCACGTTGGCCTTGCGCACCCAGTCGAGCAGGCTGGTCTTGCCGTGGTCCACATGGCCCATTACGGTAATCACGGGCGCGCGCGGCTCGAGGTCTTCCGCGTTGTCGGCCTCTTCCGCCAGCACTTCGCGCTCTTCCGGAATCACGGCGCGCAGTTCATAGCCAAAGTGGTCCGCCACCTTCTCCATCAATTCCATATCGAGCACCTGGTTCTTGTTGACCAGTACGTTGTGCTCCATCAGTTCGAGGATAACGTCGTTAACGCCCACTTCCATGGCGTTGGCGAACTGTTCGACGGTGATCGACTCTTCTACTTCGAGCGGCATGTTCTCATTGATCTGGGCATCGGTTCCGCCCTCTTCATCGCCACGCTTCTTTTTCTTTTTCTTCTTTGCACCAGAAGCCACCGAGCCGCTGGTAAACTCGCGAATCGCGGCCAGCGCCTCGCGCCGCATCGTATCCTCCGCCCGCTGGCGTTCGGCGCGCTTCTGCTTTTTGCGCGCCGTCTTGCCGCCGCCACGCTTGCTCACCCCACGCCCACCACTGCGCTCGGCGGCAGGGCCTTCGGACTCCATCGGCGGCTTGGGGCCACGTGCGGGGGGCGCGCCCGCGCCACCACCGGTTCGGGCCTTGGCCGGGCGCGCCGCAGGCGCCGGACGCCCGCCACCCTGCTGCTTCTCCTGCGCCTTGCGAATCACTTCGGCCACGACGTCGGGGTCCGGCTGCGGCAGATTCGGCTTGGCGGCCTTCGCCTTCTCGCGGCGGCGCGCCTCTTCTTCGTGGCGGCGCTGCGCTTCGGCCAGCGCGCCCCCGTGCGGCGCGGCATCGCCCGGCTCGGTGGGGGCTTGCGCCTCGGCCTGTGCCGCTTCGGCGGCGGCCTGCGCTGCGGCTTGCTCGCGCGCTTCTTCCTCTTCGTCCAGAATCATTGCCACCGGCTCGGCGGCCGGGGGCGTGTCCCCGGGCGTGGATTCCCCGGGCGTGGACTCGCCGGATTCGGTTTCGCCAGCCTCGGTGTCACCGGCCCTTGCGGCCTGCCGGTCGGCCCCAGCCGTTGCCGCATCCTCGAAGGTCTCACGCTCTTCGGGCAGGATCTCGGCCTGCGGCGCCCCGGCCGCCGCCTCTTGCGCGCCCTGCGAGGGGTCCGCCGCGCCCGGCGTACCGGACTCAGCCACCGGCGCAGGCGCACTGCTGCCATTGCCACCCGCATCGGCAGGCGCCCCGGCCTCCTCGCTGGCGGCCGTCTTCTTCGATGCCGCTTTGCTCTTGGTGGCCGTCTTCTTCTTGGCCGCCGCCTTGCGCTTGGCCGCGCTCTTGCTCGCCGCCTTCTTCAGGTTCTCGGCGCGCTTGCGGGCCTTGGCGCGCTCCTGCTCGATCGCCTTGCGATACCGGTCGAGCGCGGCCGGGTCTTCATCGACCTCGATCAGCATGTCGATCTGGTCGTCATTGATCTCGTGCTCCACCCCCGAGATATCAAACTCGAGGCTCCGGAGCGTCGTGACAGCCTCTTCCGGGCTCATGTCAAGACGTGATGCCAAACTGGCAATCGTCTGCATTCAGCTTAACCTCCAACCAACTTCCGCATTCGCAAGGCCCGCGGCGTACCCGGGCCGACTGTACCCGGTTACTC
>CAYMLC010000062.1:0-3785 GCA_964390765.1 uncultured Nitrospirales bacterium | reverse complement strand
ACTCCGGCACCGCCTCGTCCGCCGCGCCCTCGCCCGCTGCGGGCGGTTCGGCGACGGGCGCCACCGCAGGCGGCAGCGTCATATCCTCTTCCACGACGTCTTCGGCGTCGTCAAACGCACTGAAGGCGATGGCCGCTTCAGACTCTTCAGCCGCGCCCTCGCCGCGAATATCGATGTTCATGCCCACCAGCTTCGACGCCAGCCGCGCATTCTGCCCGCGCTTGCCTATGGCCAGCGAGAGCTGGTCCTGCGGCACCACCACGTGAATTGCGCCGTTGGCCTCGTCCAGTTCAATCTTCAGGATGTCGGCGGGGTTCAGGGCGTTCGTGCACAACTCGATCGGGTTCGGACTCCAACGCACGATATCTATCTTCTCGCCACACAATTCCTCGACCACCGTGCGCACGCGCGAGCCCTTCATGCCCACACACGCGCCGACCGGGTCGACGTTGCCATCATTCGACCAGACCGCCACCTTCGTGCGGCTGCCCGCCTCGCGCGAGATCGCCCGAATCTCCACGGTGCCATCAAAAATCTCGGGCACTTCCATCTCGAAGAGGCCGCGCACCAGGTCCGCCGCGGCACGCGAAAGGATGAGTTGCGCGCCCCGGGCCGACTTCTCGACCTCCATCAGATAGGCACGCACCCGGTCCCCCGGCTTGAAGTTCTCGCGCGGCGATTGCTCGCGCATCGGCACGAGCGCCTCGGCCCGGCCAATCGAGACCACCAGGTTCCCATAGCTGTTGCGCTTCACGATGCCGGTAACCAACTCGCCCTCGCGGCCCTTGAACTCGTCGAAGATGCGGTCGCGCTCGGCGTCCTTAATCTTCTGGATGATGACCTGCTTCGCGGTCTGTGCGGCGATACGGCCAAAGCCACTCGGGGTGGTGGGCACTTTCAGGCGGTTGCCCAGCTTCACGTTCGGATTCAGCTTCAGGGCATCGTCCAGGGCGATTTCGCCGCCCGGCGTGGAGACTTCCTCGACCACCGTCAGAATCTCGAAAACCTTGAACTCCAGGGTGTTCGGGTCCACCTCGACACGTACCGCGTCGGCGCTGCTGTGGCTCTTGCGCGCGGCGGTCTCGATAGCGCTGCGAATGGCCTCGATGAGCGTGTCGCGGTCCACGCTCTTCTCGGCCTCCAGTTGCTGCAGGATCACCCGGAGATTCTGATCCAAGGCTCGGCTCCTTTCAGGCTACCGGTCCAGGTTGGCCTTCTTTACGTTCTCTATGTGGATGCGGTAGGTCTCGCCCTCGCATTCGACGCCGACCAGCCCGTCGGCAAACCCCGTCAGCGTGCCGCGGAAACGCGAGCGGCCGGCGCTGGGGGTCTCGGTGGTAATGCGTACCGATTCGCCATGAAAGCGCGAGAAGTCTTCGGGCCGGCGCAGTGGGCGGTCGATGCCTGGCGAGGAAACTTCCAGCAAGTAGCGCTCGCTCAGGAAGTCGAGTGTGTCCAGGAGTGGACTGAGCAGCCGGGTTGCCTGGGTGCAATCGTCCAGTGTAAACCCGCCTGGCTTATCGAGATACAGACGCACAACGGGCCGGCCGCCGCCGGTGACTTCCACCTCGATGAGCTCGTAGCCCTGCTCGGCGAGGTGCGGCGGGAGTACTTCCCAGAGCTGGCGCACAGTATCGCGACGGTCCACGTTGGCCTTCCTACCGGTTCAACTAACAAAAAGAGTGGGCTGGTGACCCACTCTTCGTAGAGGCACTTGGCTACAGCCCGTATTCATACCAAATACCGGCGGATGGATGCAAGGGCAGGTGGCCGCGGGGCTTGCGGAAACCCGAACTTAGCGCATGATCACCGCCAGATTCCGGGCTTGGTTCTGGTCGCGGCGGTAGGAATGGTAGCCATGGTCCGATATGGTGCAAATGGCCGCCACGTGGATGCGCTCTGGCGCCACACCCGCCGCTACCAATTGCTCGCGGTTGGCCCCCCACAGGTCCAGGACACGCCCCTGCGCCGGCCAGCCCGCTGCCGTCCACTGGCCGGCCGTCGCCTCGTCGACCACATAACTGCGCGGGCCGGCCCCCGGCCCGATAGCGGCGTGCAGGTGCGCCGGGTCCGTGCCGAACGCCTCGGCCAGGGCGCGCACCCCCGCTTCGGCGATGCGCGCGAAGGTGCCCTTGCGCCCGGCATGCAGGAGGCCGACCGCACCCGTGGCCGCGTCGACCAGATAGACCGGAATGCAGTCGGCGGCGTGGATGCCCAGCGCGAGGCCCGGCACGTCGGTGATGAGCCCGTCGGCATCGCCCAGAGCATCTTCGCGCCGCCAGCCGCCGCGCCCGGCATCGGCTTCGCGCGCCACCACGACCTCGGCCCCGTGCACCTGCCGCACACAGACCAGTTGCCCTTCAGTGAGACCGAGCGTCTCCAGCCAGGCGCGCCGGTGCGGTTGCTCCCAGCCGCAATCGCCCTCGGGCGTACCGGAGTAGGCCGCCACCTGCGCGCCGGCCTCTTCAAGCGGGTGCAGCCGTAACATGCCCTACAACACGTACTGCGAGAGGTCCTGGTCCTCGCGCAGGTCGGCCAGACGTTCTTCGACGAAGGCCACGTCAATCTCGATGGTGTCGCCGGTGCGGTCGGGCGCCTCGAACGAGATGTCCTCCAGCAGATACTCCATCACCGTGTGCAGGCGCCGCGCACCGATATTCTCCTGCTCGTCATTGATTTCCTGCGCCAGCTCGGCAATGCGCGCGATGGCGTCTTCGGTGAACCGAAGCGTCACCTGTTCGGTGTTGAGCATGGCCTCGTACTGGCGCACCAGCGAATTCTGCGGCTCTTGCAGAATGCGCTGAAAGTCCTCGGCCGACAGGCTGTCCAGTTCCACACGAATCGGAAAGCGCCCCTGCAGTTCGGGGATGAGGTCGCTGATCTTGGCCGTGTGAAAGGCGCCCGCCGCAACGAACAGAATGTGGTCGGTGCGCACCGCGCCGTATTTGGTCATCACCGTGCTGCCCTCGACGATGGGCAAGATGTCGCGCTGCACACCCTCACGCGAGACGTCGGGGCCGCTGGTCTGGCCGCCGCGCCCGGCAATCTTGTCGATCTCGTCGAGAAACACGATGCCCGCATTCTCTACCCGCTCGACGGCGCGCGGCGTCACCCGATCCATATCGATGAGGTTCTGCACCTCTTCCTCTTCGAGAATGCCGCGGGCCTCGGCCACACTCACCCGCCGCCGCTTGGTCTTCTGCGGCATCAGCTTGCCGAACATGTCCTGCAGGTTGACGCCCATCTCCTCCATACCGGAGTTGCCGAAGATCTGCATCATGCTGGTGTTGCCGGTGTCGCGCACGTCGACCTCGACCTCGCGTCCGTCCAGCTCGCCCGCGCGCAGTTTGCGGCGCAGCAAGTCGCGCGTGCGCTCTTCGGCGTCGGGCTCCTGCACGTTACGCGCCGGGCCTTCATCGCCGCCGGCGGGGTCGCCCGGACGAAACACTTTCTCCGCGCGCGGCTGGCGCGGCAGCAAGAGCTCGAGCAGGCGCTGCTCGGCGCGTTCTCTGGCCTGCGGCGTCACTTCGCGGCGCATCTCTTCGCGCACAAGCGACACCGCCGTCTCGGTCAATTCGCGAATCATCGACTCGCAATCGCGCCCCACGTAGCCCACCTCGGTGAACTTCGACGCTTCCACCTTCACGAAGGGGGCATCGGCCAGCTTGGCCAGCCGCCGCGCAATCTCGGTCTTGCCCACGCCGGTGGGGCCGATCATGATGATGTTCTTAGGCGCCACCTCATCGCGCAGATAGCGGAAGGTCATGGGGTCGCGGAAGAAGCTG